>NZ_JBHIQG010000034.1:0-14228 GCF_042196425.1 Bartonella sp. AD328YNZD
GTTAATTATGTTGAATCTTTATGGACGACAATTCACCTCTCGTCTTATGTTAGGTACAGCGCAATATCCTTCTCCTGTCATCCTTCGTGATGCTATTCATAAATCCAATACAGAAATTGTAACCGTTTCATTACGTCGAGAAAGCGCAGGTGGAAAACAAGGAGGGCAGTTTTGGCAATTTCTTCAAGATCTTGGGGTAACAGTGCTTCCTAATACTGCTGGTTGTTATACTGTTAAAGAGGCCGTAACCACAGCGCAATTAGCAAGAGATCTTTTTAAAACAGCTTGGATTAAACTCGAAATTATCGGTAATTCAGACACCTTACAGCCAAATATTTTTTCCTTAATCGAAGCTGCTCAAATTTTAAACAATGAAGGTTTCAAAATTTTTGCCTATACAACGGATGATCTCATTGTTGCTGAAAAACTTTTCGACATTGGTTGCCGTGTTATTATGCCTTGGTGTGCTCCTATTGGTTCTGCCAAAGGACCTCATAATACTGATGGATTGCGTTCTATCCGTGCTTACCTTCCTGATGCTACTCTTGTTATTGATGCCGGCATTGGACGCCCATCCCATGCCGCCATTGCGATGGAACTAGGTTATGATGCAGTACTGCTTAATACCGCAGTTGCTAAAGCAGCTGATCCTGTTTTGATGGCTGAGGCCTTTTCCAAAGCTATTCAGGCAGGACGTATGGGGTATAAAGCTGGCATGATCGAAGCACGCAATGTAGCAGTCCCTTCAACACCAATCATTGGAAAAGCGGTATTTTCATGAAACTGGATCCTTTTTACCTCATCGTTGATAACGCTGATTGGATTGAACGTTTGCTTCCTCTTGGTATCAAGCTCGTACAATTGCGTATGAAACATGAAAATCAACAAATAATCCGTCAACATATTAAGCGTGCAAAAAACATATGCAATAAATTGGGAACACAATTAATTATTAATGATCATTGGGAAATAGCAATTGATGAAAAGTGTAATTTTATTCATCTGGGACAAGAAGACCTGAGCAATGCTGATCTTCACGCAATTCGTAAAAGTGGTATAAAAGTTGGTCTTAGTACACATGATGAACATGAATTGGATATCGCACTCTCTGCTAATCCTGAGTATATTGCACTTGGTCCTATTTATCCGACAATCTTAAAAAAAATGAAATGGATGCCACAAGGACTAGAGAAAATCAAACAATGGAGAAAACGGATTGGTGCTTTACCTTTAGTGGGTATTGGTGGGTTAACACCAGAACGTGCAGTTAGTGTTTTAAATGCAGGAGCAAATAGTGCTGCTGTTGTGACTGATATTATCCTCCATAAAAAACCTGAAGAGCGTGTACAGCAGTGGATAAAAGTGACACAAAAATGGCGTTGATACCTTCCATTCTTATTGTTGCAGGCACTGATCCAACAGGAGGTGCCGGTATTGTTCGTGATATAGAAACCTCTGCACATTTTCAAATAAAAGCAAATTTAGCAATTACTTGTGTTAACGTACAAGATGATAATCGCGTTGTCGAAATCATTCCAATGTGTGGAGACCTCGTCGCTGCGCAAATGCGTGCTGCTCTAGAAGCAAATCCAATAAGCGCAATAAAAATTGGTATGACGGGGACAAAAGCAATTATAGCAGCAATCTGTAACGTACTCAAAGACTATCCCCATGTTCCAGTTGTTTTGGACCCTGTACTTGTCGCTTCATCAGGAGGAAAACTAATAACAGAAACAATCATCGACACTATGATCGATAAACTGCTTCCTCATGTTGATCTTTTAACACCGAATAGAGAAGAACTCGCTCTTCTTAGCCAAAGTCCATTGGCATCTAATGATAAGCAAGCAATACAACAAGCAAAAAAACTTTTGTCATTGGGAGCTCGCTCTATCTTAGTAAAAGGCGGACATGCGGAGGGTCCTCTTGCAATTGATAGCTTCATTGACAAAATTGAAGTCATCAATATTTCTACTCCACGTTTAAAAGGAACAATGCGTGGAACAGGTTGCATTCTATCAAGCGCTATTGCAGCGCATTTGGCACTCAATGAACCTCTCATTTCAGCTGTAAAAAAAGCAAAAGAATATATCCACACATTGCTTTTAACCCATTGTGAAAACTGTTTGTAACGTCTTAGTGTTTTCTCATATAAAAGTAATAATTATATATTTCAATTAATATATTTAATTTATTTAATAAAAGCTATTAAATAAATATAATAATAAAAAATTATACTTAATTTTTTAAATAAAATACTACAAAATTCACTTTCACTAAGTATTAAATATAGAATATAATGATAAAAAATATTATCACGCCACTTGCATTCAGTAAAAAATTCTTTTATTATGAGTGAGTTTATTTTGTTTAAAAAGTTGAAATAGCGCAATTTAAACAAATTATACATTTAAAGATGCATATAATCGCGAAAACTCGCATTTTACGATTTGCCTTTTTTGTGAAAAGAGAGAATCCTATCAGCATTCTTATACATTAATGGCTAGCGAATACGTTTATAAAACTTGAAGGATAATTTTGTTTGATCTATAGTGCCTAGATCATTAGAAAAAGTAAAATGTTAAATCAAACGCCGTACTCGATTTCCTATGAAGAACTCTTAAACTTTTATAAAGAAAGTGGTGCGGATGCCGTTCTGACAGACTTCCCTATTGATCGTTTTAAGCAGTCTGCTTGTTCAGAGAGAAAATTAACGCCTGTTGTTAACATTTCTGGTAATCAACAAACATCTGCCAAAACATCTCCAAGCGTAAAATTAGATAATCATCCACTGTATAATTCTAGTCCTATACAAAACGAATCCGCTGCTATAGAGAGTGCAAAAAGTGCAAAGACACTTGATGAATTAAAATCTGCCCTCCTTGCATTTAATGGCTGTTCACTAAAATTGACAGCAAAAAATACCTGTTTTTCAGATGGAACAGCAGGAAGTCCCCTAATGCTCATAGGTGAAGCACCAGGACGAGAAGAGGATATACAAGGAATTCCTTTTGTGGGAAAAGCAGGGGTGTTACTTAATAAAATTCTCGCATCAATTGGCTTAGCAAGAAATAATGTTTACATTGCCAACACTATTCCTTGGCGTCCACCAGGAAATCGTACACCAACACCAAGAGAAGTTGCCTTGTGCCGCCCTTTTATTGAACGGCACATTTATTTAGCACGTCCTCGTGTTCTTATAGCACTGGGAGGCGTTGCTGCACAATTTCTTACTGGATCTCAAAATGGGATTATCCGAACAAGAGGGAAATGGCATATCTATGAAAGCGAAGATAATATAAAAATACCTGTTATGCCAACTTTTCATCCAGCTTACCTTCTTAGAACCCCTAGTCAAAAGAAGCTTACATGGATAGACTTCTTAGAAGTAAAAAATCGCCTCGACAGCCTTTTGTAATTCTTTAATCCTATCTTGCTTCTAAAATTAAAACACCCTTCTTTAACTCTTAAAATACTAATGGGAAAAAACTATGAAACAGCCAATAACATCTATTTATCGTTTGGAAGATTACCAACCAACTCCTTACGCTATCCCTAAAACACACCTTTCTTTCCAATTGGCACCAACAAAAACCTATGTTACAGCCATATTGTTTATTGAGCCCCGTCACGATACAAAAGAATTAACACCTCTCGTTCTTTCTGGTGATGATCTTACTTTAATTTCCGTTTCTATTAATGATGAGATATTAGCCCCAAACACTTATAGAGTGACGCCTTCACGTTTAGAGATTACAACGCCACCAACGGCTCCTTTTACATTAAAATTGGTTACGGAACTGAATCCTGAAAGCAACCGCCAACTTATGGGGCTTTATCTTTCAAATGGTGTTTATTGCTCACAATGCGAATCGGAAGGTTTTCGTCGTATCACTTATTTTTACGACCGCCCAGATGTTCTTTCTACCTATAGAGTAAAAATTGAAGCAGATTCCAAAACAATCCCAATCTTGCTTTCAAACGGTAATCTCGTGGGAACAGGAACTTTAGAGAATAATCGTCATTTTGCTATTTGGGAAGATCCTTATCCCAAGCCATCTTATCTCTTTGCTTTAGTAGGTGGAGATCTTGATAAGTTAGAAGACCATTTTACAACTGTATCTGGACGACGTATCGAGCTTGGTATCTATGTAGAAAAAGGAAAAACCGAACGCGCAACCTATGCAATGGATGCTCTTAAACGTTCCATGCGTTGGGATGAACAATGTTTCGGACGCGAATATGATCTTGATGTTTTCAATATTGTTGCTGTGTCCGACTTTAACATGGGAGCAATGGAAAACAAAGGCCTTAACGTTTTTAATGATAAATATGTTCTTGTCGATCCTGAAACAGCAACCGATCAGGATTATAGAAATGTTGAACGTGTCATTGCCCATGAATATTTCCATAATTGGAGCGGTAATCGTGTTACCTGTCGCGATTGGTTTCAACTCTGTTTAAAAGAAGGATTCACTGTTTATCGTGATCAGGAATTTTCATCAGATCAAAATATACGCAGCCTACAGCGAATTGAAAATGTAAAAGCATTAAAAGCGACGCAATTTACAGAAGACGCAGGACCTCTTGCGCATCCTGTACGTCCTCGTCAATATAGCCAAATTAATAATTTTTACACCACAACTGTTTATGAAAAAGGTGCTGAAGTTGTTCGCATGATACGAACTATTTTAGGTCCTACTCTGTTTCGTAAAGGCACTGATCTTTATTTTCAACGTCATGATGGACAAGCTTGTACAATTGAAGATTTTATTACCTGTTTTGCTGAAGTGTCTGGTCAAGACTTCTCCCAATTCATGCTATGGTATGAACAGGCAGGAACACCCAATGTAGAAATCGATAGTCATTATAGCGATGGTGTTTTAACAATTCATACAAAGCAACATATTCCCGCAACCCCACAACAAAAAACAAAAAAGCCCATGCTTATCCCTATCGCATTTGGCTTATTAGGACCTAACGGAGAAAACCTCGCTTATGAAGCGGATACAGATATTCAATCAGACGTTATGCTTTTATCCAAGGAAAGCCAAACGTTTACATTAAAAGGACTGCGTGAAAAACCCGTTTTATCACTGCTGCGAGACTTTTCTGCACCAATCATTCTACACACGCCATTTAATGAAAGTGAACTTATTTTTCTTGCACAACATGATGACAATCACCTTAATCGCTGGCAATCTCTTAATCATTTAATGACGCAAGCTTTGCTTCAAAGCATTCAAGATAAAACACAAGCAGCAAAAGAAACAATCTCCTCTGCTTTGCTAAACCTGATTGAAACAATCATAACAGATGAAACCTTAGAGCCTGAATTTCGTGCCTTCTGTTTAAATTTACCTAGTGAAGTTGAGCTTGCTCATACAATCGGTAAAAATATTGATCCAGATCGTATTCATTACGTGCGCAATCAGTTTCTCGCTTCACTTGCACAAACACATCAAAAACTCTTAACAAAATTTTATGAACAAATGCAAACCCAAGAACCCTATTCACCAGACACTGTACAAGCCGGAAAGCGAGCATTCAAGAACATACTATTGGATTATCTTTCCATTTCTGAGAACAATCCAAATCGTGCGGCGACACAGTATGCAACAGCTGATAATATGACTGACCGAATGGCGAGTATTGCTGTTCTCGTGAAGCGTTTTAATGAAAGTGAGCAGGCACAAAATGCCTTAAATGATTTTGAAAACCGCTATCGACATGACCCTTTGGTTATGGATAAATGGTTTTCTATTCAAGCAATGGTTGCTGGCACATCAACACTCGAAAATGTTCAAAAGCTCATGCAACACCCGCTATTTTCAAAGGATAATCCTAATCGTGTACGATCTCTGATCGGTATCTTTGCCTCTAACAACCTAACAGGCTTTAACAGAGTTGATGGTGCCTCCTATGATTTTCTTTGCCAAATCATTTTAGAAATTGACAAAAAAAATCCACAGCTTGCTTCACGATTATTAACAACTTTGCGCTCTTGGCGACAATTAGAACCCATTCGGCAACAAAAACTTGAAACGGCATTAAAAACGATTGCTGCCGCACCAAAATTATCAAGCGATGTTTCTGATATCATCAATCGTCTACTCACTTGAAACAAAAAAACATTTTAAATCAATATACTATAATATTTTTAAAAATAAACTCTACAAGCTACTTTGATCATCATTAAACCTATAAACAGGCAATCTAAGCCTGTTTATAGGCCATGTTTAAAATGCCTTTTCCTTTTCATATTCCAAATTCATAAAAGTAAAATACTTTTTTTTAAAAAAAGACTGGACAGAAGACTCCTGTTTTGATTCATTGCACTCTCATGGGGTTATTAATGAATATCGAAGCAGTTTTTAAATCACATTATTCCGGAATTAAAGGAACAAGAGATGGCTAAATTGGACGCATATAATGCGCCAACGGAGATATATGCTGATTCAAAATCGAGCGCTCAAAGCCATAAAGCGCAGACAAAGCGTATTCATCTGTTTTCTGGCTCTACCTATCAAAAGCTTCTCTTTATTGAACCTTGGTTGCGACGCTCACTTCCATTTGTCATTGTGGCATTTCTTATTGCGCTTGCAGCAATCCGTTTCGTATCAATCTATGATTGGCGCAACACAATTGATAAAAACACGCATTCTACCATCACTCTCTTAGCTTCTCATATTACCAATACAATCGACCGTGACTTACTTGCCGCCACTCGACAAGGAAAAGCTGCTGCTCTTTCTCATAATCATTTACAAAATATCCTAACCAATTTTCGTAACAAAGGTTTTATAAAAACCAGCGCTGTTATTGCTATTGTCGATCAAAAAGGCAATGTCCTAGCTTCATCAAGTTCTGAGATTGTCTTAGGAAAACCCTTACAGGATTTTACCTCTGAAAGCATTACTTTACAAGCTCTAGGAAAACATGCTGGAATCATGAAAATTACAATAGAAAAAGATATTCCTGCTCTTGCTTCCTTTGAGCAAACAGAAAATGGACAATATGGGGTATTCATCAGTGAAAAAATGCAACATATTTATATGGAATGGCGGAAAGCTCTCTCGTTAAATATAACCATGTTCATTGGAACTAGTGGCGTTATCCTCGCTCTTCTTTATGCTTATTATAACCAAATTGTACGAGCACGCAAAACAGATCTTGTTTCAGAAAAAATTCAAAACCGTATTGATATGGCAATGATGCGTGGACGCTGTGGACTATGGGATTGGAATATGGCCAGTGGACGCGTCTACTGGTCACGAGCAATGTACGAAATGCTCGGCTATGTCCCTCAAGATGCATTGCTCTCAATTTCCCAAATTAGCGCCATTATCAATCCAAATGATGCGAATTTTTTTGACCTTGCTCAGGAATTAATGAGCGGCAAAAAAAAGCATATCGATATTAACGTTCCTATGCGTCATGCTGATGGTCATTATGTATGGATGCGCATTCGTGCCGAAGTTACTGAAGAAGAAGAACCCCATTTGGTTGGTATTTCCTTCGATATTAGTGAACAGCAACAATTGGCTGAACAAACGGCACAAGCCGACCTTCGTATTCGTGACGCGATTGAAAACATTTCAGAATCTTTCGTCTTGTGGGATGCTGAAGGACGTTTAGTCATGTCCAACAGCAAATTTTGCGAATATGCCGCTATTCCTAAACAAATTCTCCAATCAGGTATCCAACGTGCAACCGTCGAAGCCATGGCACGCCCTGCTCTTAGTGAATATCCCCTTAAAGATGATGGTACTGGTAACTTAACCAGTATTCGCCAAACGGCAGATGGTTGTTGGCTCAAAATTAACGAACGACGAACCCAAGATGGAGGATTGGTTTGTATTGGTACTGACATTTCTGAGCTTAAACAACAACAGGAAAAATTTGAAGACAGCGAAAGGCGTCTTTTTTCTTTCATTCAAGAACTCAAACGTGCGAGAGGGAGTGCTCAACAACGCGCAACAGAAGTTGAAAAACTTAATAAAAGTCTGAAAGCAGAAAAAGAACGCGCCGAAAGTGCTAATAAGGCTAAATCAGAATTTTTAGCCAATATGTCTCATGAATTGCGCACTCCACTAAATGCTATTCTCGGCTTTTCAGATATTATGTTACAATCAACCTTTGGCCCTCTTGGTTCACAACGCTATAAAGAATATATGCATGATATTTATAATTCAGGAACCCATCTTCTAACCCTTATCAATGACATCCTTGATATGTCAAAAATCGAAGCTGGAAGATTTACGCTTGATTGTAAAAATACCGATCTTGAACCTATCATTAGTGAAGCAGTACGAACACTAACGCCTCAGGCTCAAGAAAAAAACATTGCTGTTACAACAAACATTACCCCAGAACTTCATGCTGAAGTTGATGGTCGTGCAATGAAACAGATTTTCCTTAATCTCATCTCTAATGCCGTTAAATTCACTCCTTCTGGCGGAAATATTGATGTCTGCGCTTTCAAGAAAAAAAATAATCTTATTTTTAAAATTACAGATACAGGTGTTGGTATTCCACAATCAGCAATTAAAAAACTTGGACAACCCTTTGAACAAGTTGAAAATCAACTTACTAAATCTCATACGGGCTCAGGTCTTGGCTTAGCCATTTCACGCTCCTTGCTAGAACTCCACAAGGGAAAACTTGAAATTACTTCAAAAGAAATGAAAGGAACAACTGTAACGATTATAATGCCCATCACACAAAGTTAAATTTCTCCATTTTGTTCTCGTTGTAGTAAAATCTGTTTCCGTTTGTCCCCCCAACGATACCCTGAAATAAAACCATTTTTACGCACAACACGATGACACGGAATGATAACAGCCAATTCGTTACGTGCACAGGCATTAGCAACGGCACGAAAAGCATTCGGCATACCAATACGGCATGCTAAAACCTCATATGAAATTGTTTCACCACATGGTATATCACATAATACTGCCCATACTTGTCGTTGAAAAACTGTACCATTTATATCTAAGGGAAAATTATATTTTTTTACCAGCTTAGGTGTTTCTATCATGGCTATAATATGGGCAACTTCTCTCTTAAATGTATTGTCACCTACAACTTGTTGTGCATCACCAAATCGTAGCGTAAACTCCTGTAGTAATTGCTCTATAGTGTCTCCTAACGCACTATGACAAATCCCTTTTTGAGACCTAGCCACCAAAAGCTTTCCTATTGATACATCTTTCAGACAAAATCTCGTTTGGGAAATGCTCGGCATTTTATCCTTCTTTATATTTTAAAAAGTTTTGAACATCACCATAAAGTAAAGGGAGAGTATTCACTCTCTTTTAAAAACAAACAAAATCATTCTGAAATTATCTCCTTAGCCATTGTATTAAAATACACTCTCACCCTTTTATGAAACGGACACATCTATAGATTGACGTTCCCTACCCTAAAACGGAAACTTCGACCAGAGCCGACTTATCAACAATCTTATTGTTTATTTAACAGATTCCAACTGAAACCATTTTATATGGTTTATTTCATAAGCTCTCTACAGACAAATTTGGTCCTGAATTTTATCATACGCTCTAACAAAAAACACCTTAATGTGGTAAATTTTCATACCTTATATCACAGCTCTAAACAGCAGTATTTTACGGAACAACACGATAAGTTTCCCATTTCATTGTACGAAATCCCATCAAACCATAAATAATGGCTTATGTTTTACAAGCAATAGAAAAAGCGCGGGGTCTCTTAGGCAAACAACGTCATAAAACACAAAATATGCAAGCAATGTATTGGGAAGATGTTCCGACTTTTTATGCTCCACGTATGATTGAATATTCTAATTTGTTGGAGCACTGTTATTATTTTTTATCAAAGGTCATACTTTTGATAGACTGATGAGATGACTCAACTCAAAAAAGAAATTTATCTTAAATTTTATGAAAAAAAGCATGGAAAAGGTATTTTAATGCTTACTTTCTTTGTCACTTAACTTATAAAATAACTGTAGCTTCAAAACTGAAATATTTTGCCTGCAACAATCGCACATAGATATTTGTCATAGGAAAAAGTCATGCCCAAACGCACAGATATAAAATCTATTCTTATCATCGGAGCAGGACCTATTATCATTGGTCAGGCATGTGAATTTGATTATTCTGGTACTCAAGCCTGTAAAGCATTAAAAGAAGAAGGTTACCGAATTATTTTGGTCAATTCTAATCCTGCCACGATTATGACAGATCCAGATCTAGCTGATGCAACTTATATAGAGCCCATTACGCCTGAAATCGTTGCCAAAATTATTGCCCATGAACGTCCCGATGCCCTTTTACCCACTATGGGAGGACAAACAGCCCTCAATACTGCTTTATCATTAAAGCGTATGGGTATTTTAGACCGCTATCATGTTGAAATGATAGGAGCCAATGCTGATGCTATTGATAAAGCTGAAGATCGTGCTTTATTCCGCCAAGCGATGGCAAAAATCGGTTTGGAAACGCCACGCTCTATGTTAGCCAATGCAACAGAACTGAAAGAAGAAAATCGCCAACAACACGCAAAAACGTGTGCTGAACTTAAAGCAAAGCTTTCTGGTACTGCGCTTGACAAAGCACTCGAAGAACTTGAGCGCAACTGGCGACATACCGAAGCTGATCGCAAACAACATTATATCGCTCATGCAACAGCAAAAGCAGTTCAAGCTCTTGATGTTGTTGGGCTTCCAGCTATTATTCGTCCTTCATTTACCCTTGGTGGAACTGGTGGTGGAATCGCTTATAACCGCTCTGAATTCTATGAAATTATTGAACGTGGGCTTGAAGCTTCACCAACAACAGAAGTATTAATTGAAGAAAGTGTTTTAGGGTGGAAAGAATATGAGATGGAAGTTGTTCGTGATAAGAACGACAATTGTATCATCGTTTGTTCTATCGAAAACATTGATCCAATGGGGGTTCATACCGGTGATTCGATCACTGTAGCACCTGCTCTCACCTTAACCGATAAAGAATATCAATGTATGCGTAATGCTTCGATTGCTGTTTTGCGTGAAATTGGCGTTGAAACGGGGGGATCCAATGTACAGTTTGCTGTCAATCCTGAAAATGGGCGCCTCATTGTTATTGAAATGAATCCGCGTGTTTCTCGCTCTTCAGCGCTTGCTTCAAAAGCAACGGGGTTTCCCATTGCCAAAGTAGCGGCTAAACTGGCTGTTGGTTATACACTTGATGAATTAAAAAATGATATCACGGGCGGTGCAACACCAGCATCATTTGAACCTTCTATTGACTATATTGTGACAAAAATTCCTCGTTTTGCGTTCGAAAAATTTCCCGGTTCATCACCTGTCCTCACAACTGCGATGAAATCTGTAGGAGAAGTCATGGCAATTGGACGCACTTTTCAAGAATCGTTACAAAAAGCACTCCGTGGACTTGAAACAGGGCTTACGGGTCTTGATGAAATTGTGATTCCAGAGCATGCTGAAGGTGATGAAAAAAGTTCTATACGCTCAGCCATTGCCATACCAAGCCCTGATCGTCTACGCTATATTGCTCAAGCTATGCGCACAGGCTTACCTTTAAATGAGATTCACCAAATTAGCAAAATTGATCCGTGGTTTTTAGAACAAATAGCCTCCATCATTGAAATGGAGCAGCGTATCCGCATTCATGGATTACCCCAAGATGCAGATAATTTACGTATGTTAAAAGCTATGGGCTTTTCAGATGCTCGATTAGCCTCCCTTATCGGACAAGAAACCGATTATATCGCAGCTTTGCGTAAATCACTGAATGTTAAACACGTCTTCAAACGGATTGATACTTGTGCGGCTGAATTTTCTTCTCCTACAGCCTATATGTATTCAACATATGAAGTTCCCTTTGCAGGTGTAGAGCACTCGGAAGCACACGTTTCTGAACGCAAAAAAATTGCTATTTTAGGCGGTGGACCAAACCGCATTGGGCAAGGTATTGAATTTGATTACTGTTGCTGCCACGCTGCTTTTGCACTGCGTGATGCAGGATTTGAAGCGATTATGATTAACTGTAATCCTGAAACAGTTTCAACCGACTATGATACCTCTGATCGCCTTTACTTTGAATCTTTAACAACAGAAGACGTTATCGCTATTTTAGAAGCAGAACAGGAAAAAGGAGATTTGGTTGGAGTCATCGTCCAATTTGGCGGACAAACACCCTTGAAATTGGCAAGCGCTCTAGAAAAACACAACATCCCCATCCTAGGTACTTCACCTGACGCTATCGACTTAGCTGAAGATAGAGATCGCTTTCAAAAACTGTTATTTAAACTTAATTTAACACAACCTCAAAATGGTATTGCCCACTCCATCGAACAAGCACGCCTCATTGCCCACGAACTAGGCTTCCCCTTGGTTGTACGTCCATCTTATGTTTTAGGAGGACGTGCTATGCAAATTATTCGTGATGAGCGTAGCTTACAAAATTATTTACTTGAGAGTGTCCCTGAATTAATTTCAGAAGATATCAAAGTCCGTTATCCTAACGACACAACAGGACAAATCAATATATTGCTTGGTAAAAATCCGCTTCTTTTTGATACCTATTTAACAGAAGCAATTGAAGTAGATGTTGATTGTCTCTGTGATGGCAAAGAAACACTAATCGTTGGTATTATGGAACACATTGAAGAAGCTGGTATCCACTCTGGTGATTCAGCATGTTCTTTACCAGTCCATACGCTCTCAAATAAAATAGTTACTGAATTAGAGCGCCAAACCAAAGCATTAGCACAAGCACTTCATGTTCGCGGTTTAATGAATGTACAATATGCTATAAAAGATGACACCATTTATGTCTTAGAAGTCAATCCCCGTGCTTCACGTACTGTTCCATTTGTTGCAAAAACGATTGGTCGCCCTATTGCTAAAATGGCTGCACGTATTATGGCAGGAGAAACGCTTCATGATGCTCTTCAAGCTTATGGTGGATTACCTTCTTTGCAGGAAAAACAACATATTGCTGTCAAGGAAGCAGTGTTTCCTTTTGCTCGTTTTTCAGGTGTTGATACACTTCTTGGTCCAGAAATGCGCTCAACCGGTGAAGTTATGGGTCTTGACTATGAGTTTTCGCTTGCTTTTGCTAAAGCCCAACTTGGAGCTGGTGTAAAACTCCCTAAAGAGGGAACTTTGTTCGTTTCTGTAAGGGATGAAGATAAAAAACGCATCTTAAATCCTGTAAAACGTTTAACTGAGCTTGGCTTTTCTGTTGTCGCCACAAGTGGAACACAAAAATTTCTCACCGAACACCACGTTGAAGCAAAAAAAATCAACAAAGTTCTAGAGGGACACCCCCATATTGAAGATGCTATTCGTAATCGCCAAATTCAATTGATTTTTAATACAACTAGCACTGCCAGTGCCATCTCAGACTCAAAATCATTACGTTATGCAGCACTCATGCAAAATGTTCCCTATTATACAACAATAGCTGGAGCCGAAGCCGTCGTAGAAGCGATCAAAGCACTCAAAAAAAGGCACCTTGAGGTACGTTCACTACAAAGTTATTTTAGTTGATTTTTTTTCTACTTAGTAAAATGTACACTATTTTCTTGTTTTTTCTTTATATAAAAATTGATTAAGACTTGCTTTTTGTTCTAAAAACTTTTATAGAGGTTTCATCGAATTTTCGGTTACGTGACTTTCTTTCCTGTGCAATCTGCACTTTCGACGAAACTTCTCCCACCTAATTTCGATCTACAGCCGTATTGAAGGGATAAAAGCTTCAATGCTCAATATAATTATATATTCTAAGGAGTTTCCTATGTCTACAGGAACAGTTAAGTGGTTTAATACAACAAAAGGTTTCGGATTCATTCAGCCTAGTGATGGTAGTGCAGATGTATTTGTACACATTTCTGCCGTCGAGCGTTCAGGTCTAAACAGTCTTAATGAAGGGCAAAAAATCTCTTATGATGTTCTTCAAGATCGTCGTTCAGGAAAATTTGCCGCTGGTAACCTTGCAGCACTTTAAAGTTTAAATTCTGCAATATTTTATTTAGAAATCTTCGTCTGTAACGACGAAGATTTTTTATTTTGTATAAAACATTATTTTACCTTGTTAAAATAAAAGACTGCTTATCTCCTTTGCACAATTTATCAAACCTCCTCTATCTTTCCTTTAAATCTTTCATAAAACCTAAGAAGAAATGACCTTGCAAAAATCTCAAAAAAGAAGAATATAAAGCCTATGTAAGAG
>NZ_JBHIQG010000035.1:0-2011 GCF_042196425.1 Bartonella sp. AD328YNZD
CGTGCAGAAACTGAAAAAGAAGAAAAAGATTAAGAATTTTTATAGAAAAAATAGCTACTTTAAAATAAAGAGTTTTATAAAAATATCGCAAAGTTTAGAGAAACACCTAAAAATATTGAGACATGCATGGTTTTCTATATGTCTTTTAGTTTTCATGATGAAAAGCTTCCTTTGAAAAGGCGAAGTGTTCATATATCGTGGTGAAAGGAAAGAAAAATGAGCAAAATTAGCAATAGCGGGAACGAATCAAAAAATACTCTCTATTGCTCGTTCTGCGGCAAGAGTCAGCATGAGGTGCGTAAGCTCATTGCGGGGCCTACTGTATTTATCTGTGATGAATGTGTAGAGCTTTGCATGGATATTATTCGGGAAGAAAATAAGTCTTCTGGGGTTAAGGTGCGTGATGGTGTTCCTACGCCACAGGAAATTATAACAGTTCTTGATGATTATGTTATTGGTCAGCAGCATGCAAAGCGTGTTCTTTCTGTTGCTGTTCATAATCATTATAAACGGTTGGCGCATCAGTCTAAAAGCAATGATATTGAGTTAACTAAATCAAATATTCTTCTTGTTGGTCCAACGGGTTGTGGTAAAACTTATCTTGCACAAACATTAGCACGTATTATTGATGTGCCTTTTACGATGGCGGATGCGACCACTTTGACTGAAGCGGGTTATGTGGGAGAAGATGTTGAAAATATTATTTTGAAGCTTCTTCAAGCAGCAGATTATAATGTTGAACGTGCGCAGCGTGGTATTGTTTATATTGATGAGGTTGATAAGATTTCTCGTAAAGCAGATAATCCTTCTATTACAAGAGATGTTTCGGGAGAAGGAGTTCAGCAAGCGTTATTAAAGATTATGGAAGGAACGATTGCTTCTGTTCCTCCACAAGGTGGACGTAAACATCCGCAACAAGAGTTTCTTCAGGTTGATACCACAAACATCTTATTCATTTGTGGGGGAGCTTTTGCAGGTTTAGAACGGATTATTTCAGGGCGTGGTGAAAAAACTTCTATTGGTTTTTCTGCGACTGTTAAGGCTCCGGATGAGCGTTGTGTCGGTGAAATTTTTCGTGATTTAGAGCCTGAAGATCTTATAAAATTTGGTTTAATACCAGAGTTTATTGGGCGGCTTCCTATAGTCGCCACCTTAGAGGATTTAGATGTTAACGCCCTCATGCAAATTTTATCCCAACCTAAAAATGCGTTAGTAAAGCAATATCAGCGTCTTTTTGAAATGGAGAATGTTGAGTTAGCATTTCATGAAGATGCTTTACGTGTTATTGCAAAGAAAGCAATTGAACGTAAAACTGGTGCTCGTGGTTTACGTTCTATTATGGAGAAGATCCTTCTTGAGACGATGTTTGAGCTACCGGCTCTTGAAGGCGTTCAAAAAGTGGTTATTTCGAGTGATGTCGTTGATGGGAAAGCGCGTCCTCTTTATATTTACTCAGAACGTGCAGAAGATAAAGAAAATGTATCAGCATGACATTGTGCGATGCGCAATATAAAAGGTGGTAATGAACGGTATTTGATAGGTATTTCTAATAATATCATTATAATGCTTGATTTATGTATGAGTAATTACCACTTCATGTACAGTGAAGAGCTGAGATTTTCTACAGGTGGGCTAATTGTTGTAGATAGCTCATAGGCTCCAGAAAGGAGAGTTATGCAATATATTGATGAAAAGACAGATGAAGTAAGAGATGGGGTTTATGCTGTTTTACCTCTTCGTGATATTGTTGTCTTCCCCCATATGATTGTTCCACTTTTTGTGGGTCGCGAAAAATCAATTCGTGCTCTTGAAGAAACGATGGCGGTTGATAAGCAAATACTCTTGGTGACACAAAAAAATGCTTCTGATGACGATCCAAAATCAGAGGATATTTATCATATTGGTACATTTGCTAATATTCTTCAACTTTTAAAGCTTCCTGATGGTACTGTAAAGGTTTTGGTTGAAGGAACTGCACGTGCAAAAATTAGTCAATTTGCTTTAAGTGAAG
>NZ_JBHIQG010000035.1:2111-3895 GCF_042196425.1 Bartonella sp. AD328YNZD
CAGGTTGAAAAACGTATTCGTTCACACGTTAAACGACAAATGGAAAAAAACCAACGAGAATATTATCTCAATGAGCAGATGAAGGCTATTCAAAAAGAGTTAGGAGCCGGTGATGATAGCCGAGATGAGCTCTCTGAATTAGAAGAACGTATAAAGAATACGAAACTTTCCAAGGAAGCACAAGAAAAAGCTGGAGCAGAATTGAGAAAATTACGGAATATGTCTCCTATGTCTGCAGAAGCGACAGTTGTACGTAATTATCTTGATTGGTTATTAGCAATGCCTTGGGGTAAAAAATCTAAGATTAAAAACAATTTAGATTTTGCTGAAAAGATCATGAATAATGAACATTTCGGTCTTGAAAAAATTAAGGAGCGAATTATTGAGTATTTGGCTGTACAAAGTCGCGCATCAAAGATAAAAGGTCCCATTATTTGTTTGTTAGGTCCTCCTGGTGTGGGGAAAACATCATTGGCTCGCTCTATTGCAAAGGCAACAGGGCGTGAATATGTTCGTATTTCGTTGGGAGGTGTACGGGATGAAGCAGAAATTCGCGGACATCGCCGAACATATATTGGTTCGATGCCTGGAAAAATTATCCAGTCTATGAAAAAAGCAAAAAAATCTAATCCGCTTTTCTTGCTTGATGAAATTGATAAAATGGGACAAGATTTTCGGGGAGATCCTTCATCCGCTTTATTAGAAGTTCTTGACCCGGAACAAAATGGTACATTCATTGATCACTATTTGGAAGTTGAATATGATCTTTCTGATGTCATGTTTATCACGACGGCAAATACGCTTAATATTCCAGGTCCATTAATGGATCGAATGGAAATTATTCGTATTGCGGGTTATACTGAATGTGAGAAAATGGAAATTGTTAAACAGCATCTTTTACCAAAGGCACTAAAAGATCACTGTTTGTCTAAAAAAGAGCTCAGCATTTCTGATGGAGCGCTCAGGTCGATTATTCAGTTTTACACACGTGAAGCAGGAGTTCGTAACCTTGAGCGTGAACTCATGAAAGTTGCCCGTAAATCTGTTACAAAAATTCTCAAAACAAATCAAAAATCTGTAAAAATTACAGAAAATAATATCAATGATTTTTTGGGTGTTAAACGTTACCACTATAATCAGATTGAAGGAGAAAATCAAATTGGTGTTGTGACAGGCCTTGCGTGGACAGAAGTTGGTGGAGAGTTATTGACCATTGAAGGGGTCATGATGCCTGGAAAAGGCAAGATGACTGTAACTGGAAATTTACGTGACATTATGAAAGAGTCCATTTCAGCAGCAGCATCTTATGTACGTTCTCGTGCTATTGATTTTGGTATTGAACCTCCACTTTTTGAAAAACGCGATATCCATGTTCATGTTCCAGAGGGGGCGACACCCAAAGATGGCCCATCTGCTGGGGTTGCAATGGTGACAGCAATTGTTTCTGTACTTACAGGTATAGCGGTGCATAAAGATATTGCAATGACTGGTGAAATTACTTTACGTGGACGTGTTTTACCAATTGGTGGATTAAAAGAAAAACTCCTAGCAGCTCTTCGAGGAGGGATAAAAAAAGTCCTTATTCCTGAAGAAAACGCAAAAGATTTGGTTGACATTCCTGATGATGTCAAAAATAACATGGAAATTATTCCGGTAAGTCATGTGAGTGAAGTTTTGAAACACGCTTTGGTTCATTTTCCTGATACTATTGAATGGAAGGAGCCTTCTGCAGTGGCTGTCCCCATCAGATCAGAGGGCAGCGATAGTGAAGGAATACAGATTGC
>NZ_JBHIQG010000035.1:3995-14055 GCF_042196425.1 Bartonella sp. AD328YNZD
GTATTTTTCTTATTTATATATTTTGGTATTTTTAAATGATTTTAAATATTGCGTAAAATACCGTAGATTTGGAGTGGGTTGTTTTTAGCCATTTTTAATGGAATAGAGTACTGTATCGTTTATAAAATGTGATGGGAGCTTTTATTATACCTTAAAGTGCTTGATCTTTATTTAAAAATAAAGACCTGTAAATAGTGTAAGACGAAAAGCTCTATGAAGTGTATAAAAGCTATTATATAGCACCATTTTTACGCTTAATAAAAGAGTAAGGGGGGTGTCGTCATGCTATTTTCAGTTCCTATACTGTTGTGACGAGCTTTCAGTATTTGAGATGGATTCACAAGGAGTAGTTTTATTCATTTTTTCATAGTTCTTTATTTACACACTAGCTTCGCTTGCGAAGCACCAAGCGGATGATTTTCATTGTTTTACTATAAGATGAGTTTGAAATAAAAGAATTTTACGATATTCAGGTTTTTCATGCAATATAGAAAGATACAAATTATTATTATAAATCAATTCATTGTAAATTGATAAAGTAGCATCATCATTCTTTTTCGTTTTTAATATTGTGATTTTTCTTAGTGCTTGAAATGAAAGAGAGATTGGACTCTGTCTTAAAATATTTTTTCTTCCTGTCTTTATTTTACTTGTGATATGCAGGCGAGCGTTTTTTTTCATCATACAAGAGTTAAAATGAGAGAATATCACAAATTTTGAGGGAGGAAGTTACAAAACAGAAAAATGACTCTTATAAAATAATATACATTACATAATATAAAAACTATTAGTAAAGATAATACAGTATTAATTGTGTATTTTCCATCTATTTATTTTTTTGATTATTTTGTTTTTAGTCATTAAATCATATTAAATTGTTGATAGCAGTAAAGTTTTTTTATAGCAAAAAGTTATTTTACAGCACCTGCAAAATTGAATAAATGATGAAACGTAGGGTAGTATTTATTGATTGGGGGAGACAGTCTTTAAAAGGCTTTAGAATGATTTTTTCACGAGAGTCATAAAGATCTATTCAGTAGGTGAGAGGCGAATCGTATGTTTTTTATAAACAGAAGCTCTTTGATTCTTTATTTGCTAACCACTGAATACAATCATTGAGGGCTCTTGCTGTTATAATTTGCTTTTTTGCTAATTTTTTTTCTTTACTTGGCAAGCGTTTTTCTGAATGTTTAATAGAAGTAATAGGGGGAAAGAGTCCGAAATTGATATTCATTGGCTGAAAAGATTGTGTTTCTACTTTTTCATCTATGATGTGTCCCCCTGTAATATGATTCAATAGGGCTCCGAATGCTGTAGTTTGTGGGGGTAGGCAAGGACAGTTATGATGATATTCGGCAGCAGCAAAACGTCCAGCAAGAAGCCCTATTGCCGCTGATTCTACATAACCTTCACATCCGGTAATTTGCCCTGCAAAGCGTAGTCGTTTTTTTTGTTTTAAACGAAGGGTTTGATCAAGAATGATTGGCGAGTTGAGGTAGGTATTGCGGTGAAGACCACCAAGACGCGCAAACTCTGCTTTTTCAAGACCGGGAATCGTTCTAAAAATGCGAATTTGTTCACCATATTTCAGTTTTGTTTGAAAGCCGACCATATTATAAAGCGTTCCAAGTTTATTATCTTGGCGTAATTGAACAACAGCATAAGGTTTAACTGTAGGGTTATGGGCATTGGTTAAGCCCATAGGTTTCATAGGTCCATGTCTTAAAGTTTCAAGTCCGCGTTCAGCCATAATTTCAATGGGTAGGCACCCATCAAAATAGGGTGTTTTTTCAAAGTCACGAAACTCTGTTTTGTCGGCATTTTTTAACGCTTGAACGAATGTTTCATACTGTTCTTTATTTAAGGGACAATTAAGGTAATCTTTTCCTGTTCCTTCAGGACCAATTTTATCATAGCGAGATTGATACCAACAAATATTCATATCAATACTATCGGTATGGATAATAGGTGCAATAGCATCAAAAAAAGAGAGCGATTCTGTTCCGGTGATTGCTTGTAATTCTTGAGCAAGTGCAGATGAGGTAAGGGGACCTGTTGCGATGATAACATGTTTCCAAGCTTTAGGAATTTTTTGAACTTCTTCACGTTTGATTGTTATAAGAGGGTGGTTTTCTAGTGCTGTTGTGACGGTTTTTGAAAATCCATCACGGTCAACGGCAAGAGCACTCCCTGCAGGGACTTTATTGGTATCAGCAGCTTTCATAATTAATGATTTCGCTAATCGCATTTCAGCATGGAGAAGTCCTACGGCATTTGTTGATGAATCATCGCAACGAAATGAATTTGAACAAACTAGTTCTGCTAAATGATCGGTTTTATGGGCATCTGATTTTTTTAGGGGTCGCATTTCATGCAAAATAACAGAAATTCCTGACTGAGCAATTTGCCAGCTTGCTTCACACCCTGCAAGGCCGCCACCTATGATATGGATTGGAGTATCAAATGTCTTTAACATAATCGACTTTTAGCGTAAGCAGCCGTGTATGAAAAGCGTAGATTTTGTTTTTTTTAATATATTCGTTTGCTTTTTTTCTGTAATTAATGGTATAGAGACGCCGCTTGTATAAGGTTATTAGCTTGTCAGTTTGGCGGATGTGGCGAAATTGGTAGACGCACCAGATTTAGGTTCTGGCGGGAGACCGTGGGGGTTCGAGTCCCTCCATCCGCACCAAAGCAATCCCTTAAGTGCTACGGATTTCTACGTGTCTGGAATTCCGCTTCATGGTAATGTAACACTCGAAGTGTTAGAATGTAATGATTATTAGAGTGGGCATATCCCTCTCCTTAGAAAAATGAAGGTGTTTAATGCAGGTTACCGAGACGCTTAATGAAGGACTGAAGCGCGAAATTAAGATCGTGGTTCCAGCGAAAGATTTAGAAGAAAAGTTGAATGAACGGTTGGATGATACCAAGGGAAAAATCAAGCTTAATGGTTTTCGTCCGGGTAAAGTGCCTAGTGGGCATTTGCGAAAAATGTATGGTAAATCCTTTATGGCGGAGATTCTCAATGAGATACTCAGTGAGGCGCCTCGTTCTATTTTAGCGGACCGTAATGAACGTGCAGCGATGCAGCCAAAAATTGACATAGATGAAGATGAAAAAATTCTAGATGGCAAGGCTGATTTTACTTTTAGTTTAAAGTATGAAGTTTTACCAAAAATTGACATTAAAGATTTTAAACATATTGAAGTTATCCGTGAAATTGCAACTATCCCTGAACAGGAGATTGATGATCAAGTCAAACGCGTCCTTTCTTCTACACGTAATTATTCCCTAAAAGAGGGGGCTTCTGAAGAAGGTGATCGTATTACCATAGATTATCAAGGTAAGCTTGAAGGCGTTCCATTTGAAGGTGGGACAGATAGTGATTCACAACTGATTCTTGGGTCAAAACAATTTATTCCTGGCTTTGAAGAGCAATTGGTCGGTGTGAAGGCTGGGGATGCAAAAACGATTTCTGTTAAATTTCCTGATAATTACAGTGCGGCACATTTGGCGGGAAGAGAAGCAGAGTTTGATATTACTGTTAAAGCTGTTTTTAAACCAGATGAATTAAAAGTTGATGATGAAGCAGCGCAAAAAGTTGGTTTAGAATCTCTAGATCGTTTACGTGAGGTCATTCGTGAACAGATTGAAAGCCAATATGGTTCAATGACACGTCAAAAAATTAAGCGTCAAATTCTTGATGCTTTAGATGCTGATTATAATTTTGAGATTCCTGAAGAGCTTTTAGAAATTGAGTTTAGCAATATATGGGCTCAGGTTAATGATGATTTGAAAAAGGCTGGGCGCAGTTTTGAAGATGAAGGTATTACAGAAGAAAAGGCAAGGGAGGAATATCGTGTCCTTGCACAGCGTCGTGTTCGACTTGGTTTAGTGCTTTCTGAAATTGGAGTAAAGGTTGGTGTTAAAGTTAGTGAGGATGAGCTAAAGGCAGCTGTTTTTGATCAGGTTCGCCAGTATCCTGGACAAGAGAAAGAAATTATGGATTTTTTCCGTAAGACGCCAGAAGCTGTTGAAAATCTGCGTGCTCCGATTTTTGAAGAAAAGGTCATTGATCATTTATTGGCACAGATAAAAGTCATAGATAAAGAAGTGACGGTTGAAGAGTTGATGAAAGAATATGACGAATCAGATGTTATTGAAAAAAAGCCAGCAAAGAAAAAATCTGCAGTGAAGGAAAAGTCCGCAGAGAAAACATCAGTTAAGAAAAAGGCTCCTAAAAAAGCTTAATATTTATGCAAACAACACAAGCCCGATAAAATCGGGCTTGTGTTGTAAGATTTATATCCTAGGATTGCACTGAGAATGGTTTTAGATAAGCCATGAGTGAATTTTAAATATTGGTAATGGATTGGCAATGAGCATCATTGATACGCGTATTCCTGATTCTAAGCGTTTTATTTCTGGAGTTACAGGTGATTGGGAAGTCATAATTGGCATGGAGGTTCATGCGCAAATCATATCAAATTCGAAACTTTTTTCAGGAGCATCCACCAAATTTGGAGCAGAGCCAAACAATCATGTATCCCTTATTGATGCAGCTATGCCAGGTATGTTGCCTGTTCTTAATCAAGAGTGTGTTCGTCAAGCGATTCGAACGGGGTTAGGATTAAAGGCGCGTATTAATTTAAAATCTGTTTTTGATCGCAAAAATTATTTTTATCCAGATTTACCGCAGGGATATCAGATTTCTCAGTTTCACTATCCCATTGTAGGAGAGGGGAAGATTATCATATCTGTTGGTCCAGATTCGAATGGCCAATTTGAGGATATAGAAGTGGGAATTGAGAGGTTGCATCTTGAACAGGATGCTGGAAAATCGATGCACGACCAACATCCAACGATGTCTTTTGTGGATCTTAATCGTTCTGGTGTTGCTCTTATGGAAATTGTTTCCAAGCCTGATATGCGCTCATCAGATGAAGCCAAAGCCTATATGACAAAATTGCGTACAATTGTTCGTTATTTGGGCACCTGCGATGGTAATATGGATGAAGGTTCTATGCGTGCGGATGTCAATGTATCCGTTCGTCGTCCTGGTGAAAAGTTTGGAACGCGTTGTGAAATCAAAAATGTTAATTCTATTCGCTTTATTGGCCAAGCAATTGAGTATGAAGCGCGTCGTCAGATCGCAATTTTAGAAGATGGAGGCGTCATAGATCAAGAGACTCGGCTTTTTGATGCCGCTAAAGGTGAAACGCGCTCTATGCGCTCAAAGGAAGAAGCGCATGACTATCGTTATTTTCCTGATCCTGATCTTTTACCATTAGAATTTGATCAAGCATTTGTAGATGCTTTGGCAGCAGACTTACCAGAGTTACCTGACGCTATAAAAGCACGTTTTGTTAAGGAAATGGGATTGACAGTGTATGATGCTTCCATTCTTGTGACAGAAAAGGCTATTGCTGATTATTTTGAAGAAGTAGCGCGTGGGCGTGATGGAAAAATAGTTGCCAATTGGGTGATTAACGACCTTTTAGGGGCTTTAAATAAAAATAATCGTGAGATTGAAGAGTCACCAGTATCGCCAAATCAATTAGGAAGCATTATTGATCTTATAAAAGAAGGAGTTATTTCTGGAAAAATTGCCAAAGATCTTTTTGAGATTATTTGGAATGAGGGGGGAGATGCACGCCAAATTGTAGAAGAGCGAAATATGAAGCAGGTAACGGATACAATGGCTATTGAAAGAGCTGTTGATGAGATCGTTGCCAATAATTCTGATAAAGTTGCGCAAGCAAAGCACAAACCTGCTTTAGCTAGTTGGTTTGTTGGACAGGTAATGAAAGCAACAGGTGGTAAGGCAAATCCCCAAGCTGTTAATGAATTGGTTAAGATGAAACTTGGCATAGATTAAATTTTATGGGGTGGAGAAGAAGCCATACATATGATATCTTCTTGAAATTAAAGGATAGCACGTTAACCTATCAATTGGAATTGTAGTTGAATTTACTAGTAACTTTTTCGATAATTTCAATCGTTAATAATTTTATTCAAACGATTAATTTCATGAGCGCACTAAATGAATGGAATAGCAGATGGCTCGTTTTTTAAAGCAAATCTTCACATGGTGGAATGGAAATACCATTGGTACGCGTTTTTTCACATGGCGCAAAGGTAAGCGGATAGGGGAAGATCAGTTTGGAAATATATATTATGAAGGAGGACTTCATAAGGATGGTTATCCGCATCGTTGGGTTATCTATAAAGACTATTCTGAGGCCTCTACTATTCCACCAGGTTGGCACGGCTGGATTCATCATCGCTGTGAGTGTCCACCAACACAAGAGGATTATCATCCTTATGAATGGGAAAAGCCTCATGTTGCAAATATGACAGGAACAAGTGAGGGCTATCGACCAAAGGGGGCTATCACTTTCAATGGAGAGCATTCTTGTGTGCATGAAGATTATGATTCTTGGTCACCTAAAAAATAACATGTTTTTTAATGTACGTGTGTATTTTTGTCTTATTTGACTCTATGTTATGAAAAGAATTATTTTTTAAGGTGCGATTGATTTTGATATGATGAGATTTTTTTTATTGTTAGGGGTGAGGCATTTTATATATATTTTTTTTATGGGAATTTTAGTGTTTTTATCCTTAAATAATGGAGTGCGGGCTGAGCGTATTAGCAATGGAATTGCTGTTTTTGCAGGTCTTGACAAAATCACGGGACGGACCACACGTTTTGAAGTTACTCTTGGTAAAATTTATCAGTACGGCGCATTACAGGTAACACCACGTGCATGTTATACGAGTTCTAAAGATGAACCCACGCGTACAACTGGTTTTGTTGAAGTCAATGAAGTAACATTAGATAAAAAAATACGGCGTATTTTTACAGGATGGATGTTTGCAGATAGTCCTGGTTTGAACGCTGTTGAGCATCCTATTTATGATGTGTGGTTAAAGGATTGCAAGCAGAGTTCTCAAGATCGTTCTCTTCAATAATTAGTGTGTTATCTATTTATAATACATTGATTTATAATAGTCCTTTATCATTTTACAACTTAATAGCAAATTCCTATGATTACCTCATTTAATTTTTTATATTAAATAATCCAAACTATTCTCTTGCGCGTTACAAGTGGCGGATGTGTCAATAAGACTGTCTGAGAAAGGAATAAAAAATTCCGTCATGAACTGTTTAAATTCAAAGATGCATCATTAGAATCAACATATTTTTTCAGTGTTTCATAAGAGATAGTTCTTGAATTATATCTGTTAAAGGTTGAAATGAAAGGCTTGTTTATATTTGTTAAAGAGATGAACTGACGCTTTTGCATGTATGAGGGAAACAGACTATCAAGTAAGTAATTCATCATGAAACACCAATTATTATATCTAGAGAACGCTGTATTGGTATTTTTTCTCATAGAGATGTCGTTTTTCGTTCAAAGCGTAGAAGCAATGCAGGCCATATTAATGGAAAAATTGAGATTTAAGATTCTTTAAAGTTTATCAATCGAGGTATAGCTTGTTTAAGAAATGCAATAATCAATATATTTCTAGTAAGAAAAGAATGTTTATATATTTTTATTATACACCACCTCATAAGTGAGTTTGTCTATTCGTAAGTTCTTGTATATTGCATGGTAATTTCACATTTAAGTAAGCAGGATACCACTAAATTTGTAAATCATATTCTTGATATCCATACTTTTTAAAATCTTTTGTATAAAATACACGTGTTTTCATGTAGAGCTATTGAAAATTTAAAAAGGGGCTTCGGAGGCGTTGAGAAGATTCTGCATCACTGGGAATGGTATATTTATTTTGTATAAAGAATAACCCATTTTCTAAAAAATACGAGATTTTATACAATGAAAGTTTCTAGTCACCAACATAATGATGTTTCCCGATTGTCGAAACAACCTAAAGAACCCTTATTGAATGTTCCATTTATTATAGTTGTTTTGATAGCATTTTGTTTTTGTCTTTATTGCATTTCTCAGTATTTTTTTTCTCATCATGTTTATGTTGAAAGCCTTGAGTTTTTTTCATTTATACCAGCATTGTTTAAGAAGCATCCTGTAGCATTTTGTTATACCATGGTAAGTTATTCATTTATGCATAGTAGTTTTAAACATGTTGCTCTTAATATGGTTTGGCTTTTGGTTTTCGGCTCTCCTTTAGCAAGGCATTTTGGTGTTTTACGTTTTTTAATTTTTTGGGTGTTAACGGCAGTTATTTCTGTTTTGACTTATTTTACATTTCATCAAGAAAGTACCATATCACTTATTGGGGCGTCAGGTGCCGTATCTGGAATGATGGGTGCTATTGCACGTTACGGTTTTCCTAGTGGTAATCTAGCTGTCAATGCGCAGAACGAAAAACTTTTGGGACCTTTATTGTCTGTCAAAAAAGCTCTGTGTTCTAAGGGGGTTCTTGTTTATATGAGTGTATGGCTGACGACTGATTTTATCATAGGTATTTCTTCTATTTTGTTTGAAGAAAATGGCATCTCAATAGCATGGGAAGCTCATATTGGCGGATTTCTTGCGGGTTTTTTGTTGGTTGGTTTTTTTGATGTTTCACAAAAAATTAAAAACTAGAATCTAAGATATTGATGTGCCACATAAAGAGCTATTGTTGCTGCATTTGAAACATTTAATGATTTAATATGTCCAGGCATATCAAGGCGTGTTAAAGCGCAAACGGTTTCGCGTGTTTTTTTACGCAAGCCTTTACCTTCTGCTCCTAAAACAAGAGCAATTTTATTTCCTTTTAATGCTGTTTCTAGAGGTTGTTCACCTTCTGAATCGAGACCAAAGCTTGTGAAACCTGTTTGATGAAGTTCTTGAAGAGCTTCAGCAAGGTTTCGTACGGTAATATAATGAATCATTTCCAGAGCTCCAGATGCTGCTTTCGCAAGAACACCGCTTTCGTGGGGAGAGTGACGGCAAGTTGTAATAAGTGCTTTAGCTTTCAATGCGACTGCAGAGCGCATAATAGCGCCAACATTATGTGGATCGGTAATTTGATCCATGACAATGACCAGATCAGTATTGGTTAGTTCCGACAGTTTGCATGGTTTGAGGGGGAGAGTTTCCAACACAACACCTTGATGAACTGCTTCACTTCCAACAAGCGAATCAAGATATTTGGGCGTGCATAATGTAACAGAGCAAGGATAATCTGATTCGGATATATTTAATCGTTTTAAGGCATTTTGTGTAACGTAAAGACATTTTAAAATTCTTTTTGGGTTTTCTAAAGCAGCCTGAACAGAATGAATGCCATAAAGATGGATGATCTCTTGCTGTAAAGAAGCAGCTTTCTTCTTTGGGTGTGTAAAAGATCGAGAAGGAGAGCCTTTTGTATCGCGATATCGGCGACGCAAACGAGCATAATGAGAATTTTGTGATGTTTTTTCTTTCATAGCTTCTTTATAACGTGTTAATAAGAAAAATAGAGAGAAAAAATCTATGATTTAAAATTATGAGCAGGAAATTTGTACAGAATTGTATTTATTCTGTTGACAGATACAATAGTAATCGTCATAACCACTTCGCAATCAGATTGAATTGAATGGGTATTCAAGATGGTTGTCGTGATGTCTCATTGCGCGACTTTATCGGTGTAATGGAGGGGTGCCCGAGTGGTTAAAGGGGGCGGACTGTAAATCCGTTGCGTATGCTACGTTGGTTCGAATCCAACCCCCTCCACCATTCATCGAAGGAGAGTTAGTACGTGGGTCATGCGGGTATAGCTCAATGGTAGAGCAGCAGCCTTCCAAGCTGAATATGCGGGTTCGATTCCCGCTACCCGCTCCAAATGGTTGTTGATGATTGGGCAAATAGGTATGATGGAGGATATTCCATTTATAGATTTGGTGGGGTTTTCCGTCTAAGAGTTGTGGTGATTGGGCTGTTTACAGTCTGGTCAGACTTAAGTTTTGCAGAACTGTCCCTAGGTGCTAATAAAAATAGGGAATAAAACAAGAGATTAATAGCAATGGCGAAGAGCAAGTTTGAACGAACAAAACCGCATGTTAATATTGGTACGATTGGTCACGTTGATCATGGGAAGA
>NZ_JBHIQG010000036.1:0-9828 GCF_042196425.1 Bartonella sp. AD328YNZD
ACATCAATTCCCATGTATTTTTCTTATGAACTGAGACAATTGATTGTTCTTATACGTGCAATAATCCTAAGCTGCATTTTATGATGCTTGATGAATAGACGTTTTCTCTTAAGGTTAGAAGTGTGTGGACAGATCATTGACCTTTTATAGTACCGATCACTAAAATATGACTTAGATTATTTATAGGTTATGGTTTGAAGTGAGCACTTTCATGTGAAACAATTTTTATGTGTGACTAGTAAAATAGTTGAATAGAGTTCCGTTGATTGTATTTTTATCTACGTTGAAAATTTTTTACACAAGAATACTGATGGGAGCTAAGTTTGCACGAGTCTCTGTCTATTTATAGACGATGACATGAAATTATGATGATAATCCATTATAGAGAATTATTTTTTCACAAAAGGTTTTCCATATTTGTGATAAATTTAATAGGTTTCATTGGTTACAATGTTTCGATGACTTACGATAAAATATTAGTATTTCAATACATATTGCGAGAGTGCTAAAAGTTAGTGGAAGAGAGAACATCATCAAGATTCTCCAAGCTTCTTAATAACTATGGCATTTTCTTTATAATTTGAGCGTTTATAAGTAATAATATTAAATTGTGCTAATAATCCATTATAGAGAAGAATCTTTCCTACTAATGGCTCTCCGATGTTTGTGATCATTTTAATAACTTCCATTGCTTGTAGGGTCCCAATAACACCGGGTAAAACACCGATAATTCCAGCTTCAGCGCATGTTGGAATAGTATCGGGAGCAGGAGGCGTGGGAAATAAATCGCGATAGTGAGGATTATTGTCTTTATATGGCATAAGGACGGTTAATGAGCCATTAAAACGTTCTACAGCACCACTTATTAAAGGTTTTTTACATTGGGCAGCGTGATCAGCAAGAAGATAGCGTGTCGTAAAATTATCACTTCCATCAACAATGATGTGGTAAGCATTGAGCAGTTTATCCACATTACTGTTATCTAAGCGTAGGGTGTGTTTTTCAACTACAACATGGGGATTTATTGCTTTTATAGTGGTTTCAGCACTGTCTGTTTTGCTTTTGTTCATTGCACTTGTTTTATGAATAACTTGGCGTTGTAAATTGGAAAGTGAAACAATGTCATTATCGATAATTCCAAGGGTTCCAACACCTGCGGCAGCCAAATAGGTTAAGACAGGAGCACCGAGACCACCAGCGCCCACAACAAGGACACGTGCTTTTTTTAGCTTTTGTTGCCCTGCACCACCAATCTCAGGCAAAATGATGTGGCGTGCATAGCGTTCGATTTCTTCGTTGCTTAATTTTGTATCTGTTTCTTGTGTCATAAATTTTCTCTTGTCATAGTTCTTTTATTGTTTACTAAGTTTATGATGCATAGACCAGTCTGCTTTTAGGATAGGGAGGATTTATTTATGAAAATTGCCATTCAGATGGATCATATTTCAACAGTTCGGATTCAAGGAGATACGACATTTGCACTCGCTTTAGCAGCACAAGAACGTGGACATTCTCTCTTCCATTATACACCAGATCGTTTATCTCTGTGCGATGGTTGTGTGATTGCACGACTAGAGCCATTGATTGTACATGATAAAGAGGGAAGCCACTATCAATTAGAAAAGCCTGTTCGCACAGAATTAACAGATATGGATGTGGTTCTTTTACGCCAAGATCCCCCTTTTGATCTCAATTATATCACCACGACTCATTTGTTAGAACGTATTCATCCTAAAACACTTGTTGTGAATGATCCGGCATGGGTACGCAACAGTCCAGAAAAAATTTTTGTTACTGAATTTTCCGATTTGATGCCAGAAACACTAATTACCAAAGATATTGAAGAAATAACAGCTTTTAGAAAGACATTTGGCGATATTATTGTTAAACCACTTTATGGGAATGGGGGCGCTGGTGTTTTTTATTTAAAACAAGATGATCGCAATTTAGCATCATTGTTGGAAATGTTTGCAGAAATTTATCACGAACCTTTTATTGTTCAGCGCTATTTAGAAGTAGTACGAAAAGGAGATAAAAGGATTATTTTGCTTGATGGTGCACCTGTTGGAGCTATTAATCGAATTCCGACAGAAACAGATGTGCGCTCTAATATGCATGTTGGAGGTCGCGCGGAAAATGTTGAGTTAACAAAACGTGATTATGAGATTTGTGAACGCATTGGTCCAGCCTTAAAGGAACGAGGTCTTCTTTTTGTGGGGATTGATGTGATTGGAGATTATATAACAGAAATCAATGTGACGTCTCCTACGGGAATTCGTGAAATTAAACGCTTCTGCGGTACAGATGTTGCTCATTTGTTTTGGGATGTTATTGAGTTCAAGCATTCAAATGAATTTATTTGACAGAAGATAAAAACATGGTTTTAAAAAAATGATCCATATTGTTTTTTTATATTTGTTATGGTGCAAATGTGAACTACAATGACCGTATGATATGAATTAAGAGGCTTTGTCCTCAATTTTTAGGGAGTTTATAGATGAGCAGAGTATTATCAATTGGAGTGGGATTGATTTTTGCGCTACTGCTGTCAGCAAATGGAGGCAATGCACGCGATCAAATACAGATTACTGGTTCATCTACAGTTTTACCTTATCAAAAGATTGTTGCTGAGACATTTGGAGAAATTTATCCCCATTTTAAGGTTCCTGTTATCGAATCGGGTGGAACAGGAGCTGGTATTAAGGAGTTCTGCCGTGGTATTGGGGAGAACACTGTTGATATTGTTAATGCTTCGCGAGCAATGAAATCGAGTGAATTACAGTCCTGTTTTGATGCTGGTGTAAAAGATGTTGAGGAAATACGTATTGGGTATGATGGCATTGTTTTTGCAACAGATATTAAGGGGCCTGATTGGAAATTACAGCCAGTAGATGTTTATAAAGCCCTTGCTGCTCGAATTATTATAGACGGAAAATTGCAACCGAATAATTTTTTGAAATGGAGTACAGTTAATAGTGCTCTTCCTGATTGGACGATAGCAGCGTATATTCCTGGAGAGAAGCATGGGACACGTGAAGTTTTTGAGGAAAAATTACTTATTGAGGGGTGTAAAGAGAGTGGGGCAGTTGAGGTGATGAAGTCTTTAGGAATGGATGATAAGGAGATACACACTGCTTGTATTGCGGTACGTAAGGATGGAAAAGCGGTTGATATTGATGGTGATTATTCTGAAACATTTGCGCGTCTAACTTCTAATAAAACAGGGGTTGGTATTTTTGGTTTGTCTTTTTATCAAAATAATGCTGATAGGCTAAAGGTTGCTGATATTAACGGTTTTGCGCCAACAGTTGAGACGATTTCTAGTGGACAATATCCAGTTTCTCGTCCACTTTTTTTCTATATTAAGAAAGCACATTTAGGTATTGTTTCAGGTTTGCGAGAGTATGTTGATTTTTTTCTTTCTGATCAAATGATTGGTCCAGAGGGTCCTTTGGCTGAATATGGTTTGATTGTTTCTCCTGAAAAGGAACGTCAAGCACAGCGTTTTGATTTTTCTGCTGGTCGAGTAATGACATTGAAATAATTTGCAGGGAAAATTTGTTGGATTTCTGGGGTAGGAAATTTGGGTGCTATTTTTTTATAAAAACTGAAAGATAAAATGCGCATTTCCTTCATTATTTTGCTGTTATTAATTCTTGGATTTTGTGGCTTTTGTATTTCTTATATGCGTGCACGCTTTCTTGAATACAGACGACATAAAATGCATTCTCGTGCGTATTATTATGGCTGGTGGACATTTTTGATTACTGTTATTCCAGCTTTTATTTTTTTAATTTTTTGGGATGCTGGGAGTACAATTTATTTAGAATATAATGCCTCTCAAGAGCTTGAGGCATATAGTGCGCATATAACAGAGCCTGTAAATCATGATTTACTTTGGGAGACTCTTCGAAGTCTTGCCAAAATGCTTCATCACTTTGAAGGGGATCTTTCTACCGCTTCCTATAAGACAGTGCAGGCACAATTATTCGCGAAGGGATTTATTTTACCTGATGAAGTATCGGATGATGTGTACACAATGGCACAGTCATGGGTATTTTCTTCTGAAAAGCTTCAGTTCATTGGTTATGGTTTCCTTTTTGCTATTGCATTCTTTGGTTTTATCTGTGGAATAATGCAAATTGCTCCTCATCAGCGTGCGCGTAATAAGGTTGAATCTTTGATTATTATTGGACTGGTTTGTGCTTCTATCGTTGCTATCTTGACGACAATAGCCATTGCACTTTCTATGTTTTTTCAGACAATAAGCTTTTTTCAGTCTGTATCTTTTTCAAATTTCTTTTTAGGAACGGTTTGGGATCCGCGTTTTTCCGCGAGCGGTTCAAGCGGTGAAGTAGGACAATTTGGTTTAATACCACTTCTTGCTGGTACGCTTTATATTGCATTTGTTGCCATGCTTTTTGCTGTACCTATAGGATTATTTTCAGCTCTTTATATGGCCGAGTATGCTTCTTCGCGATTGCGAGCAATTGTGAAGCCATTGTTAGAAGTTCTTGCTGGCATTCCAACGATTGTTTATGGCTTTTTTGCTTTGAAGGTTGTAGGACCATTTTTACGAGATCTCTCTGCTTCTCTCTCAGACGGGGTTAGTTTTATTATGGCGCAAAGTGTTTTGACTGCTGGAGTTGTGATGGGAATTATGTTGATTCCTTTTGTTTCCTCTTTGTCGGATGATGTTATAACAGCTGTTCCACGCATTTTACGTGAAGGTTCTTATGGTTTAGGAGCAACACAATCTGAAACAATTAAGAAAGTCGTTATACCGGCAGCGCTTCCAGGGATTATGGGAGCAATTTTGTTGACAGCATCGCGTGCAATTGGTGAAACAATGATTGTGGTTTTGGCGGCGGGTGTTGCTGCAAACTTAACACTCAATCCTTTCGAAGCAATGACGACGATGACAGTTAAGATTGTTAATCAATTGACTGGTGATTTTGAGTTTAACTCTCCACAAACTTTGGTGGCTTTTGCATTAGGAATGACACTCTTTGTCATGACACTTTTGATGAATATTCTAGCTCTTTATATTGTGCGTAAATATCGGGAACAATATGAATGAATGAAAAAATTCTTTTTCCTCGTCGCAATATTAGCCTCAAACGTCGGTATTGGGCTGAACGTCGTTTTCGTGCTTATGGTTTGATTGCCATTTTTATTGGTTTGTTTTTTTTATTTGCGCTTTTATGGTCTATCATTAGTCAAGGTTATACAGCCTTTTTGCAGAGTCAAATGACATTATCGATTTATTTGGATGAAAAGATTATTGATCCAGGTGGTCAACATAAAACAAATCCACAGGTCCTCATAATGGCGAATTATCCAATTCTTGTACGCAATGCGTTAGCCAAGAAACTTGATATCGATCAAAATGATCGAGCCTCCCTGCGGGATGTTAGCCGTATGTTTTCAAGTGGTGTACGTGTTCAACTCCGTGAAATGGTGACAAAGAATCCAAGACTGATTGGCACAATGCAAAAAATCAAAGTTTTGGCAGCTGCGGATATCGATTCTGCTTATAAGGGGCAGATTGATCTGTATGTAGCAGAAAAAAACCGTAAAGTTTCTAATCGGCAAATAGAATGGATAAAGCGTTTAGCGCATGATGGTACGCTTTATAAAACATTTAATGTTGGTTTTTTTACACTTGGCGCTTCAAGTCGTCCTGAGACTGCTGGGTTAGGGGTTGCGATTATTGGTTCTCTTTATATGATAGGCATTGTTTTATTGGTTTCACTTCCGATAGGCATAGCAACGGCTCTTTATTTGGAAGAATATGCACGTAAAAATAAATTTACAGATTTTATCGAAGTTAATATCAATAATCTTGCAGCTGTTCCTTCGATTGTCTTTGGTCTTTTAGGACTCGCGGTTTTTATTAATTTTTTGGGATTACCACGTTCCGCTTCTTTTGTTGGGGGGCTTGTTTTAGCGCTCATGACTCTCCCCACGATTATTATTGCAACACGTTCTGCTTTGCGTGCTGTTCCTCTCTCTATTCGTGCAGCAGCTTTAGGGTTGGGGGCATCAAAAACACAAATGATTTTTCATCATGTTATTCCTTTAGCCGCGCCTGGTATTTTGACAGGTACAATTATTGGAGTAGCTCAGGCTTTGGGTGAAACTGCGCCTTTGCTTTTGATTGGAATGGTTGCTTTTGTTGTTAATATTCCTACGACTCCCATGGATCCAGCAACAGCGTTGCCTGTTCAAATTTTTATGTGGGCTGGTGAAGCAGAGCGCGCTTTTGTTGAAAAGACGTCAGGGGCTATTATTGTATTAATGATTTTTCTTGCGATCATGAATATTTCTGCGGTTTTTTTACGTCGACGATTTGAACGCCGCCAATAATTTTAATAAAATAACAATTTCGATAAGATTTTTGTAAGGTGAGTTTTTGTAATGAAGATTAAAATGCGTGGTCAGGATGTGAAGGTTTCTTATGGAGACAAAGAGGCACTCCATGGTATTACACTTGATATTCCTGAACATCAAGTGACTGCTTTGATTGGTCCATCAGGATGCGGGAAGTCAACTTTTTTGCGTTGTTTTAACCGTATGAATGATACGATTGAAGGTGCTAAAATAACGGGTCTTATTACCTTAGATGGGGAGAATATTTATGATCAGAGGATTGATATTGTAGAATTGCGTGCTCGTGTTGGAATGGTTTTTCAAAAGCCTAGTCCTTTTCCAAAATCTATATTTGAGAATGTTGCGTATGGTCCACGCATTCACGGTTTGGTTAAAACACGCTCTGAATTGCATGATGTGGTTGAAAAGAGTTTGAGGCAGGCAGGTTTGTTTGAAGAAGTAAAAGACCGTCTTCATGATCTTGGAACAAGTTTATCAGGGGGACAACAACAGCGTTTGTGTATTGCACGTGCTATTGCGGTTAGTCCTGAAGTTATTTTGATGGATGAGCCTTGTTCAGCTCTTGATCCCATTGCGACAGCACGGATTGAAGAGCTTATCGATGCGTTACGGCAAAATTATACAATTGTTATTGTAACACATTCCATGCAACAGGCCGCACGTGTTTCTCAATATACGGCTATGTTTCATTTAGGGCATTTGGTAGAAGTTGGTGCAACTGAAATGATCTTTACTTCACCAAAAGAGCAACGGACGCAAGATTATATTACGGGGCGTTTTGGATAGGTGAATTGAGGAGTGTAAGATATGTCTATGAAACATACTGTCCGTTCTTATGATGCAGAACTAAAATATTTAAGAGTAAGGATTACAGAAATGGGGAGCCATGCAGAAAGGATGATTGAACGTTCTGTCGCATCGGTTGTGTGTAGTGATCTTCAACTTGCAACGACAGTGATTGCCGATGATGTGTTTTTAGATGAAGCAGAACGTGACATTGATGAAAAAGCGGTTGCTATTATATGCAAACGCCAGCCGATGGCTGTCGATTTGCGTGAAATTATTGGAGCCATTCGTATTTCTTCTGATCTTGAGCGGATTGGGGATATGGCCAAAAACATTGCTAAGAGGACTGTTGCACTTTCAGAAATACGTCAATCTGCATCTTTTTATCATGGACTTGAAACAATTACAGCTTTAGCGCTCAATCAATTAAAAGAAGTGTTAAATGCTTATACGAGTCGCTTATTAGAGCGTATTGACGCTGTGCGGGAGCGTGATGAGAAGATTGATGCTTTGTATACTTCTCTTTTTCGTGAACTTTTGACGTATATGATGGAAGATATGCGCAATATTACGGTTTGTACGCACTTACTGTTTTGTTTAAAAAACATTGAACGAATTGGTGATCATGTTACCAATATTGCTGAAATGTTGCATTATATCATAACGGGTTATCATATGTCTTCTGATCGTCCTCGCGATGATCTTACTTATAAAGTTGGGGTAGGTGATAAGAAAATAGATTAAAATTTTTCTTATATGTATAAAATAAGTTTGTAGATATATGAGTATTTTCTTAGAGTGCAGCTATAGAAAGAATAAGATAACCATCTTATGGAAAAGCACAAAGAAGTAACAAAGAGTTTTTTCAGAGAAGCATGGCAGATTTCTAACTCTTGATTTGACATATTTGTATATTGAATGATACCATCATTCACACTGTGGCTGGAGGGGAGTTTTCTAGGGGAATTTCCTTTCAGATCATTTTGTTAAAATTTTATATTCAAAGGGGATATCTGTATTATTTTTTTCGTATGTAGAAGAAGTGGATAGTGTTATTTTATTGTAATTGAAACGTCTGGGTTATTATGGCCTATATTGAATCGTGAAGAATAACAATATCGATCTGTAAATTAAGAGTTTTTTATTTTTTATTTTGCATAGATACTTTTTGATTACCTCTTGTATTAAAGTTTTACTGAGTGGTAACAATTAGCTATGTACTTTATTGAGAGATACATTTAAAGCTCATTTCAAAATTTGAATAGCTTAGAGATTATAGGAATGTGTTGCATAAGATGAAAAAAAATCGTTGGAATGTTTTTGTTACCTGTTGTGTAGCGCCGTTAGTTGTTGTGGGATGTGCTTCAAATCATTTAGATACTGGAAAAATAAATAATAAGACAAAAACGGTTACGTATCCATTGACAGAGCGTCAATGCCTTATGCGAGCGATGTATTTTGAATCAAATCGCACAAGCCGTGAAGGAATGATTGCCGTTGGGACGGTTGTTATGAATCGTGTTAATTCAACTGCCTATCCTAAGACGATTTGTGGTGTTGTTGGTCAATATAAGCAGTTTGCTCCTGGTGTTTTAACACGTCCTATGACGGAGAAAGCATCTGTTGCTCGTGTAAGAGAAGCGGCTGATGCCGTTTTACGGGGTGAACGAGATAATAAAGTTAAACACGCTAAGTTTTTTCATACCGCTGGTTTGTCTTTTCCGTATAAAAACATGCACTATGTTCATGTTGCAGGGGGAAATGCTTTTTATGAAAAACGATCGCGTGATGGGTCACTTCAAATTCCTACAAATAATCGCCCTTATGATGTTGCTTATGCGTTTGCCCAAGAACGTTCTGGTAATACGCCAAGCTTTGTGGATGAAAGTTTAGAAAGTAGAGGAATAAGAACAGAAAAGAGTATATCTTCTTCTACACAGGTAGCACAGTCCAAGACGGACCATCCTACGTCTTTTGCGATGGTACAGCTTGATAAAGTTCCCATTCCCGCCTATGCGCCTCAACACCCAGCTAGGAAAGAAGAAAATAAACCGATTATGGCGTTACCTTCATCAGATCAGTTAAATGCAATTGTTGCAATGTTAGAAAAACGGTACACAAACCGATAATTTTTGCACGACCAAGGAAGTGTTTTTACAATCCATTGCAGTTTATGAATTAAGTGAACTCTTTAGCGATCATGATATCCATAATTATACGTGGAGAAAGTAAATTCAAAAGATATTGAATAACAATTTATAATATGACGACATAAAGAACGCATTCTATTTAAAAAAGGGTATTGGTAATGTACTTTGATATTCATGAGACAATTTCGCCTGAAATGCTTAATCGTCTTGCAGAAATTACAGTGAAAGTGGGGTTGAATTTACAAGAGGGGCAGGATCTTGTTTTAACTGCTCCAGTTTCAGCCCTCCCTTTTGTTCGGCGTATCGCATATCATGCTTATAAGATTGGTGCTGGTGTCATTACACCAATTTTTAGTGATGATATGTTATCACTTACACGTTTTGAAAATGCTCATACGGCTAGTTTTGATTGTGCTCCTTCTTGGCTCTATGAGGGAATGGCAAAGGCTTTTGAAAATGGGGCAGCGCGTTTAGCGATTGTTGGGGATAATCCTTTGCT
>NZ_JBHIQG010000036.1:9928-14008 GCF_042196425.1 Bartonella sp. AD328YNZD
CTTAATGAGGCGATTAAAAAATTAGCTGATGCAATTTTTTCTGCTTCACGTGTTACAGAAGAAGATCCAGTGCATGCATGGAGTGTCCATAATGCAGCTTTGAAACAACGGTCATCTTGGCTTAATGAGCAGCGTTTCTCTGCTTTGCATTTTACAGGACCAGGTACCGATTTAACAGTTGGTTTGGCAGATGATCATGAATGGCATGGTGGTGCATCTGCGGCTCAAAATGGTGTTGTTTGCAATCCTAATATTCCGACTGAAGAAGTTTTCACCACGCCTCATGCTCATAAGGTTGAGGGTTTTGTTCGTTCGACCAAGCCTCTTTCTTATCAAGGAGCACTGATTGATAATATTGAGATGCGTTTTGAAGCAGGGCGTATTGTTGAGGCTCGTGCATCAACAGGTCAGGAAGTTTTGCAACAGGTTTTGCAAAGTGATGAAGGGGCTAGTCGCTTAGGTGAAGTTGCTCTTGTGCCCCATTCTTCACCAATTTCTAAGAGTGACCTCCTTTTTTATAATACCTTATTTGATGAAAATGCTGCATGTCATATTGCTTTAGGGCAGTGTTATTCCAAATGCTTTTTAGATGGGGCATCATTGACGTCAGAAGAGATTGCAGCACGTGGTGGAAATAAAAGTGTCATTCATATTGACTGGATGATTGGTTCTGGTGAAATTGACATAGATGGCATTACCCAAGATGGTGTAAGAGTTCCTGTATTTCGTAAGGGTGAATGGACTTAATTCTGTTATGCTGTAAAACTTCGTCATTTAAGGTGGGGTGGTATGCAAGTCTCATTGATACGCTAAGTATTTTAGAGTGTGTGGTATATATTCAAGGCAGGGTTTGGCCATAAAGCCTTTAGTTAAATGACTCACATGAGTAGAAAGCCAAGTAAAATCCACTCATCAAGAATTTGTTTAGTAGATGTAGAGGAAGTCTTCGTTCTTTGAGGAGGGGGGGGGAAGAAGCCAATTTATCAGTCATACGATTGGAAAGTGTATAATTATTAAAGAAGAGTAATGCCTGAGCTTCCTGAAGTAGAGACAGTTCGTCGTGGACTTGAGTCCGTTGTAACTGATGCAAAGATAGTATCTGTCAAACTTAATCGTAGAGATTTGCGTTTTCCTTTTCCTGAGGCGTTTTCTGAGCGCCTTATCGGCAGAAAAATTATAGAACTTGGTCGACGTGCGAAGTATTTATTATTTCATCTTTCTCATAATGAAACGATTTTAAGCCATTTAGGAATGTCTGGTTCATGGCGTATAGAGAATGACATTTTGAGAAAAGCTTTTTCAACGAGAAATAAATTGGTTAAGCATGACCATTTTATCATGGATATTCAGACAAGGGATGGTGAATTTTATCATCTTATTTATAATGATGTGCGTCGCTTTGGGTTTATGCTTTTAGTCGATACGGACAGGCTTTATGAACATCCGCTTTTAAATAAGCTAGGGCTTGAACCTATGAGTAATTCGTTTTCTGGTCGTTATTTACAAAAGGCTTTTGTTAATAAAAAAATGTCTCTCAAGGGCGTTTTACTTGATCAGTCTATTGTTTCGGGTCTTGGGAATATTTATGTTTGCGAAGCACTTTGGCGGAGTCGTTTATCTCCACAACGTAGTGCATTTACATTGGCATCAAAAACGACACGTGCACGTGAATTTGCAGATTCTTTAGCACAAAATATACGCAATGTGATTTCTGAAGCCATTTTGTCCGGTGGCTCTTCTTTACGTGATTATATGCATATAGATGGTTCACTTGGTTATTTTCAACACGCTTTTTCAGTTTATGGACGAGAAGGCAAGGAATGTTTGGAATGTGGAACGCCTATTATACGTATTTTACAGGCTGGGCGTTCAAGTTTTTACTGCTCACAGTGTCAAAAATGAATAAGGTGTCTTGCAAAATCCTACAAGAGGCTTAAAGTCAGGTTCTTACAATTATACGAATATACGAGGCTTGAGAGGTTTTTTTTATGTTGAATAAAGTATTAACACATCTTGATGAGAATATAGGAAAGAGCCTTGAACGCCTTTTTTCTCTTTTACGTTTCCAATCGATTTCTACAGACTTGGCTTATAAGGATGAATGTCGTAAAGCAGCTGATTGGTTGGTAGAAGATTTAAAAACAATAGGTTTTGAGGCTTCACGGCGTGATACACCAGGTCATCCAATGGTTGTTGGACATCATCCAGGGCCTTCAGATGATTGTCTGCATGTGTTATTTTATGGACATTATGATGTTCAACCTGTTGATCCATTAAATTTATGGGAAGATGATCCATTTAATCCTTCATTAAAGGAAAAAGATGGAGAAAAAGTTATTTGTGCTCGTGGCGCTTCTGATGACAAAGGTCAGCTCATGACCTTTGTTGAGGCATGTCGTGCATTTAAGAAAGAAACGGGGCAACTTCCCATTAAGGTTACTGTTTTATTTGAGGGAGAAGAAGAAAGTGGTTCTCCTTCTCTTGTTCCTTTTTTAAAAGAAAATAGGGATGAACTTAAGGCTGATTGTGCATTGGTTTGTGATACAGCAATGTGGGATGCCGATACACCATCTGTTTGTATTGCTCTTCGGGGTATTTTAGGAGAAGAGGTTACGATTACAGCAGCCGATCGTGACTTGCACTCTGGTGCTTATGGAGGGGTAGCTGCTAACCCTATTCATATTTTAACAAAAATCTTAGCAGGACTTCATGATGACAATGGTCGTGTAACGCTTCCAGGTTTTTATGATGGAGTTGAAGAAACACCTTCACAGATTTTGCAATCATGGAATGCCCTGAATTGTACTGCTGAAAATTTTCTTGGTCCTATAGGACTTTCCATTCCTGCTGGTGAAAAAGGACGGAGCATTTTAGAACTTGTATGGGCGCGTCCTACAGCAGAAGTTAACGGGATTAGTGGTGGTTATGAAGGAGAAGGAATAAAAACAGTTATTGCTTCTCAAGCGAATGCGAAAGTATCTTTTCGTTTAGTGCATAAGCAAGATCCAGAGAAAATACGCCAAGCTTTCCGTCATTATGTGTGCGGTCTTATTCCTGCTGATTGTACTGTTGAATTTAAGGGGCATGGTGGTTCTTCTGCAATTCAAATTCCTTATGATTCACCTTTTATCAAGGCCGTAAAAGAAGCTTTGTCGCAAGAATGGAGCAATCCTGCTATACTCGACGCTATGGGGGGATCAATTCCGGTTGTGGGAGATTTTCAGTCAATTCTTGATATGGAATCTGTTCTGGTTGGATTTGCATTATATAATGATCGTATTCATTCTCCCAATGAAAAGTATAATTTAAAATCGTTTCATAAGGGGCAGCGGTCTTGGGCGCGTATTCTTGCAGCTTTAGCAAATAGGAGGGTAAATGGCTGAGATTCGTGTTCATCAAGGTGATTTACCAAACTTAGACAATTATAAAACTGATGCTATTGCGATTGATACCGAAACTTTAGGCTTACAACCGCATCGTGATCGTTTATGTGTTGTGCAGCTTTCTTCCGGAGATGGTACTGCTGATATTATACAAATTGCTAAAGGACAAAAGAGTGCACCTAATTTGGTCAAGCTTCTTGAAGATAACGCGGTTACCAAAATATTTCATTTTGGGCGTTTTGATCTTGCTATTTTAGCGCATACATTTGGTGTTATGCCAGAAGCTGTTTTTTGTACAAAAATTGCTTCTAGACTCACGCGTACTTATACGGATCGTCATGGCTTAAAAGAAGTTTGTAATGAATTGCTGAATGTGAATATTTCTAAACAGCAACAATCTTCCGATTGGGCAGCAGAAACGTTATCACAGGCACAAATTGAATATGCTGCGTCGGATGTGTTATATTTGCATCGTTTAAAGGTTATATTTGAAGAACGTTTAAGACGTGAAGAGCGAGAAAATGTTGCCAAGGCATGCTTTCAATTTTTGCCTATGAGAGCTAGGCTTGATCTTTTAGGATGGGCGGAAGTTGATATTTTTGCGCATAGCTAACTTTAAAATTGGCTTTTAAATGGAGTTAATTATTGATGTGAGAGGGCAAAATGCTTGTACATTATGGGCATTTTATCCTCTCAT
>NZ_JBHIQG010000037.1:0-13911 GCF_042196425.1 Bartonella sp. AD328YNZD
ATCTTCTGGGCGTTTGTTGGCCTTTCGCGAAGATCCTGGGGCCGTGACGATTGTTTTGCGTGATCAGACGATTGGGGCAGGGCAAATAAGGATGGTTTTTGATTCTAAAGGCTCTGCTTTGCGACAGTGGACAATTGTTGACCAACAAAATTTGGAAACTACTGTGCAGATTATGAATGTGCGGACAGACGTCCGGTTCGCTAATGGGATGTTCACACTTCCTTCGAAGAAATGAAGAAAGAGTGTTACGTCATTGGGATTAAAACAAATGTTCTTTCGTATTGCGACTTGGAATATTAATTCTATTCGTTTGCGTCTTGCACAGGTTTTTCAGTATTTGGAACTCTTTTCCGCAGATGTATTGTGTCTACAGGAAACAAAATGTCCAGATGCTTTATTTCCAGTGGAGGCTTTTGAAGCAGCGGGTTATAAGCATATCGCATTGAGTGGACAAAAATCTTATAATGGGGTGGCTATTGTTTCTCGTTTGCCTTTTAAAAAGGTAGAAAAACGTTTTTTTTGTCAAAACCAAGATTGCCGTTATATCTCAGTTATTGTGGAAGCCCATGGGAGAAGCTTGCGGATTCATAATTTTTATGTTCCTGCTGGGGGAGATATCCCTAATGCTGATGTGAATGAAAAGTTTCGTCATAAGCTTGATTTTTTAGAAGAAATGTCCTCCATTCGTGCGGACCAAGGCGATGGTCTTTCTTCTCTTTTGGTGGGAGATTTAAATATTGCTCCTTTGGCAGAGGATGTTTGGTCTCATCAACAATTGTTGAAGGTTGTAAGCCATACTCCCATTGAAACCGAGCGTTTGCAGGATTTGTGTTGTCAAGGTGGATGGGTTGATCTGATGCGGTTGCATATTCCTGTTCCTACTAAGCTTTACACATGGTGGAGTTATCGTGCTCGCGATTGGGCATTTACCGATTATGGACGGCGGCTTGACCATGTTTGGTCTTCTCAAGATTTAGCCCCTTTTGTTGTAGATCTTTCGATTTTTCGTGATGCGCGCGGATGGGAACGTCCTTCAGATCATATTCCTGTGCAAACTGTATTTGATTTTTCACGTCAAGTTTGAAATAAGAGGTAAATAAAGTATTAATATTAAATAATGATTCTGAAAGAATGCGGGAGACTGGATGTATATCAGAAATCTCAAATGGGGCGCTTCTCGTGGATTATTTTTTAGTGTCTTGTTGTGTTTGCTTTTGTCAGGATGTATGGTTGGTCCTAATTACCAGAAAACATCTTTTCGTGTTCCAGCAGTTTGGGGAGAAAAATCTGCACAGACTGCAGGGCAGCCCGTTGCGCTTGCCGGATGGTGGCGGCATTTGAATGATCCTGTTCTAGATGCGTTAATGGATTACGCGATTTCTGGAAATAATAATGTTGCTGTTGCTAAAGCTCGGGTACGTGAGGCGCGTGCGGGTTTAGGACAGGTTGTGGGAACTCTTTTGCCAAATGTGTCCAATTCAATTTCAGGAACCCGTAGTCGTTCTGGACAGTCTGATGCATTATTCAACCAGTATAGTAGTGGTTTTGATGCAAGCTGGGAGCTTGATTTTTTTGGTGGGCATAAACGTGCGGTTGAAGCAGCGCGTTATGGCCTTGATGCGGCTGTGGAAGATATGCGCGCTACCATGGTGACATTACTAGGAGATGTGGCAACAAATTATGTGCAAATGCGTGGTTGGCAACAAAAGTTGTTTATTGTGCGGCAAATTGCTGTATCACAACGTAAAACTTATGAATTGATGCGCGCTAGATTAACAGCTGGTGATGTTTCTGAGCTTGATGTTTCAAATGCGCAAGCACAAATGGCAAATACAGAAGCAGATATATCACAGATGGAAGCGAATTTAGCAATGAGCGTTCATCGCCTTTCTGTCTTAACTGGTCGTGTGCCTACGGCATTGAAGGATCTTTTACAAAAAAATGCTAAGCATGCAAAGATTCCACAACCACGCTGGCCGATACCAGCAGGAATTCCAGCCGATATTTTGTTAACACGTCCAGATTTACGACGGGCAGAGCGTCAATATGCGCAAGCGACAGCACGGATTGGTCAACGTGAAGCAGATCGTTATCCATCACTTACTTTAACAGGTAATATTTCGACAGCAGCAACGGCAATTGATCAGTTATGGAAAAATTCAACGATTGGCTGGTCTTTTGGACCTGGTCTTCGTTTTCCTCTTTTTAATGGAGGTCAGGTCGAGGCTTCTATTGCGGTAGCGCGCGCGCAGCGTGATCAAGCTTTTATTACTTATCGAGCTGCTGTGTTGGAGGCTTTAGAAGATGTAGAAAATGCGCTTGTAAGATTGACGAAGGAACATCAACGCTTAGAAAAGTTAATCGTTGCGAATAAAGCTTCTCTTCATTCCTTAAAACTTTCACGGAGCCTTTTTGAGAATGGAAATACTAGTTTTCTTGAATTGTTAAATGCTGATCGCTCTTATTATTCTGCACAAATGGCGCTTAAAGATAGCCGTGTTTCTTTGGTTACGCAATATATCACGTTGATGAAAGCGTTGGGGGGGGGCTGGGATGGCGTTGTTGATGTATCGCGTCCAGAAGTCGTTGATAATGCACCTCGTTCGCGTGCAAAGGTAGGGAAATGAAAAAAAACTTACTCAAAAATTTCATTACAAAACACAAAAAACTTTCCTTCTTTTTAACTGCTATATTTCTCATTTTCTTGTTGTTATGGTTACGTTCTGTTTTTTTTGGAACATCTACTCCAACTTATATAACCGCGGTGGTGAAACGTGGGGATATTGAGGAAAGTGTTTTAGCTTCTGGTCTTGTACGTCCTTACCGGTTGGTGGCTGTTGGTGCGCGAGCAACAGGGCGTGTGGTGTCAATGCATGTTTCCCCTGGGAGTGTTGTGAAAGAAGGCGATCTCTTGGCAGAAATTGATCCTACAGATCAGGAAAATGATTTAAAAAGAAAAAAAGCAGCATTATCGCATTATTATGCGAGTTTGGTAGAACAAGAAGCCTATCTTTCTCTTGCACAAAAAAATTTAGAGCGTCAGAAAAAAATGATCGAAACACGAGCGATTTCACGGGCGAACCTCGATGAGGCTGCGACACAGGTGAAAATACGCGAGGCGCAAATTGAACAACTTCGTCAACAGATTGTGCAAGCACAAATTGATGTGGAGAGTGCAGAGGTTAATTTAGGTTATACACGCATCACTGCCCCTTCAGCAGGAACGGTTTTGGCAACAGTTGTGGAAGAAGGGCAGAATGTGAATGCGGTTCAGTCGGCGCCAACAATTGTTATTTTGGGTGATTTATCAAAGATGACGATCAAGGCGCAAATCTCAGAAGCAGATATTCTTAAAGTCCGAGCTGGACAACCACTTTATTTTACAGTTTTAGGTAATTCACAGCGTCGTTATGAAGGCGTTTTAGAAAAAGTAGAGCCGGCTCCTGAAGCAATTCGTGCTGATGTGAGTATTAATCCTGGTATGGTGAGTGGTTCTAGTGCTTTAATATCATCGGCGATCTATTACAATGGAATTCTACATGTTGATAATGCGGATAATTTTTTGCGAACCTATATGACTGCTCAAGTTCATATTATCTTAGGGCGCGCGCAGAATGTCTTGTTGGTTCCAAGTGATGCTTTACGCGATGAGACAAGAGAGCGTAAAGCATGGGTTTCTGTTTTAGTGGGGGAAAATAAGGTGGTTACTAAACAGGTGAGCGTTGGGTTGAATAATAAGGTTATGGCAGAGATTGTTTCAGGACTTAACGAGGGTGATGTCGTCGTCACCAGTTCGTCTGATGGAGTGATGCCAGAGTCTTCTAACATGCATAGCGAAGACGAGAGTTAAAGCATGAGCACAAATCAAGCAGATGCCGTCTTCGTCTTGGAAAATATTGTGCGCAAATTTCCTGCCGGCGAAGCGTTTGTTACCGTTTTGAAAAACATCAATCTTACCATTAAACGTGGTGAAATGGTGGCAATTGTAGGTGCTTCCGGTTCAGGTAAATCTACCTTGATGAATATTTTAGGCTGTCTTGACCGTCCAACTTCTGGCCGTTATTGGATCTCTGGTAAAGAAACAGCTTCCCTTTCTGCGGATGAATTGTCGGCTTTGCGACGTAATCATTTTGGTTTTATTTTTCAGCGTTACCATTTGTTGAATGAACTGACAGCTCTTGGTAATGTTGAAATTCCGGCTATTTATGCAGGATGTGCTGTGGAAGCAAGGAAACAGCGGGCACAGGATCTTTTAACGCGTTTGGGCATGGGTGATCGGATAAATCATCGTCCAAATCAGCTTTCTGGTGGTCAGCAACAACGTGTTTCTATTGCTCGGGCGCTCATGAATAATGCGGAGGTCATTCTTGCAGATGAACCAACTGGTGCATTGGACAAAAAGAGTGGGCAAGAAGTATTGCATATTTTGGATGAACTTCATCAAGAAGGGCGTACTATTATCATTGTAACCCATGATATGCAGGTAGCTGAAAGAGCAGAGCGTATTATCGAAATCAGTGATGGGGAAATTATTGCTGATAAGCGGTCAAGGGTTGGAAAAACAAAAGTTGGTAGAAAATCTCTTCAGGAACAACAAAATCTAAAAGGCCAACAAAAACTGGGCTTTTTTCGTTCTTTTGTTGAGCGATTCCGTGAGGCGTTTGTGATGGCTTTGTTGGCCATGAATGCACATCGCATGCGGACTTTTCTAACAATGCTTGGGGTGATTATCGGTATTGGGGCGATTATTGCTATGGTAGCTTTAGGGAATGGTACACGAGAGAAAATTCTGGAAAATTTTAAAAGTTTAGGTGCTAATACATTAACCATTTTTCCTGGCAAAAGTTTTTCTGATCCACAAGCAGAAAAAATAACCAGTTTGGTTGAAGCTGATGCAGAAGCTTTATCTGGATTACCTTATGTTTCTGGTGTAACACCACAGATTTCAGCAAGCTCGAAAGTACGTTTTGGTGCAGTTGAAGTCAATGCTGTCATTGCGGGGGTGGGAGAACAATTTTTTCAGACACAGGGGCTCAAAGTTTTCAAAGGACAGTTTTTTGATCACAAGAGTGTCCATGATCGGGCGGTTGATCTCGTGATCGAGAAAGAAGCGTTGTCTGTTCTTTTCCCCCATAGCCATGAAAGCCCCCTTGGAAAGGTGGTGCATGTGGGTAATGTTCCAGCGCGTATTATTGGTGTTGTTGATTCGCAAAATAATGCAAGTGGAGATACATCAAATACCTTACAGCTTTATTTACCCTATACAACAGTGCAGACGCGTTTTCTTGGTACAACAGAAGTTCGTGCAATTACCGTTAGGATTGCTGATGATATTGATTCACATTTAGCGGAGACTATGATAAAACGTTTTCTCATTATGCGGCATGGCGGGGAGGATTTTTTCATTAGAAATTCTGAATTTTTCCGTGAACGTATCATGGAGAGTACAAATATTTTAACACTTTTAATTTCTTCAATTGCAGCTATTTCCCTGGTTGTGGGGGGTATAGGGGTGATGAATATTATGTTGGTCACTGTTTCTGAGCGGATCAATGAAATCGGCGTGCGTATGGCAGTTGGTGCACGACAAAGTGATATTTTACAGCAATTTCTCATTGAGGCGATTTTGGTTTGTGTGATTGGTGGTGGTTTGGGAATCTTGCTTGGACTTTCTATCGGTGGCTTGTTTCTTCTGTTTAAGGCACCTATCCATTTGGTTTATACTATTGAATCGATCATTATGTCTCTTACTTTTTCAACCCTCATAGGAATATGTTTTGGCTTTTCTCCAGCGCGGCAAGCTTCACGGCTTGACCCTGTTGTCGCTCTTTCACGCGATTAAGCTTTATTAATTTGGGCATGTTTGTGGAGATGCTTTATACTTAGATGAAGCGTTTATGAAGCAAAAAATGAATGGGAAAAGTTTAGTATTATTTGCTGCTCTATTTTAGAAAACGCTTTGTTCATTAAGTGGAGCGTATCACTAGAGGTAAGCGTTTTATAGCGCACCACATCATGTGAGATATGGTAGGCATATAAGCCTTCTTGAGGCATTAAATGTTTTGAGAATGCATGATGAATATTTTAAATCTTTCTTGTCGAGTCTTATGGAAGTAAATCCTATTAAGGAGAAGTTAAATGGAACCCGTTAAAACGAGATTGCTTGCAGACTGAATTTTGTTAAAAACCCTCCTCTTCTGAAATGTGAAGAGGAGGACAAATGAAATATATGGTGCGACGATTCTTAAGATTTAATTTAAAAAGAGGCGGGGGAAATGAATAGTATATCTGCTAACAAACAAAAGAACAAAAAAGAAGGTTGATGCCAAAAACAGCTTAAACCTCCGTTCTTCCAAAAAAATGAACTGGTATCGAGATAGCTGAGCAGTTTAAGAGGTTTCGTTTAGTATTTTTAAGATTTTCGGAAAAGAGGTTATGAGGATTTCTCACTTCTAGTTTTGCAGAGGGTGGTGCAAATTATAGGTGTTTAGGTTTATGCAAATAAATTATGATCGTGCTTAAGTTTTAAAATGTGATCTAAGATACAGCCATTTTCTGTTCCTTTATACGAGTAGCTTAGCTTCTTTAGAATATTTTGTTTAAGGCATCGCTTTTTTCTGCCATATCTCATGATTTTGGAGCTGAAGGATAAACAAGCCATTTGAGTTTCTAGGGTAAGGATGCCGTCAGATACTCGGTAGGGGGCGTGATCTTAAGAACTAATACCGTGAGATGCGGGTTTGATTTCATGAGTTTGGTGAGGACGACAAAAAGTTTGAGAGGCGGATGGCTTCTTATGTTGAATGATGTATGAATGAAAGGGGCTTTCATTTATTGAAAAAGAATAAGCTCATATTCAGCAGGTGTGAGATGAAGTAAGAGAACATCGTAATACCAAGCTGCAGTTATGTTGCTAAAGAACATAATGGCGCTAGTGATGAGCAATGGTATGTCTAGTTGGTATGGTATTCTTCCTCCTGCTACAAGTCCGATACAGATAAAAAAGAATTCTAAAACCACCCGCTATAAAGTATAAGAAGCGAATAATTAGTCTACGAAAGAACAAAAGACAAAGAAATATTTCAAAAATCAATATTTTGAATATCACGACTAATATTTTGCATATTATAGGGAAATTATATGCATGATCGTTCGTAAAATGCGCTGTTTTGTGTGTGGAGTTTCTTCCTTGGTGTCTTGTGTGTTCGCAGGTGTCGTATCCATTTCCCCCCTCTCATTCTTAAGCTAAATCCTAAAATTATTGTGCACTTTATTTTGTATTCTTACAAAAGGCAAAAAATATTTTCAAAATCATCACGCCTTACCGTTTATTTCCATAGGGATATAGACATCAGTAAATGCATCATATGATTTGGGGGATACTCAAAAGGATCAAAAGATTTTCTCTTGTTGGTTTAATTAAACATAGAAGAAATGTTTTAAAATCAAGCAATTTTAAGCTTTTTTTAAGTTTTTTGGGTAGAACAAGAGGCATTGACGAATTGGTTTAGATTCGATAGTTGAAGGTATTTTTCATTGGGGGGGGGAAGCATGACGCTGCAATCGCTTTTACAGACCTATCGTGATCAAGCGCGTACCGAACGAGATAAAGGAACGTATTTTGAGCGTTTTGTTCTTGCTTATCTGACACATGATCCTCTTCAGTTTGGGTGTTATGAAAAAGTTCAAACCTTTAAAGATTGGGCGCATGAAAATGGTTGGGATGGTCGGGATACTGGTATTGATCTTGTGGCAAAGATGCGTGATGAAGAGGGGTTTGCAGCAATCCAATGTAAATTTTATGATGCAGCATATCGAATTAGAAAAGCAGATATTGATAGTTTTATTTCGGCATCAGGAAAAGCTCCGTTCAAGCGGCGTGTTATTATAGATAGTACTGAACGTGCTTGGAGTGATAACGCTGAAATAATGATACGGGGGCAGGATATTCCTGTTATACGGATTAATCTTTCCGATATACAACAAAGTCCGATCCGTTGGGAAACTTTTGCAGCCCAGGGCAAAGTTGTTTTGGAGGATAAAAAGAAGCTGCGTCCACATCAGCTGGAGGCATTGCGTGATGTGCGTGCTGGGCTTGCTCAAGCAGATCGGGGTAAGCTCATTATGGCTTGTGGGACTGGTAAGACATTTACCAGTCTTAAAATTGCTGAGGATTTGGCAGGTGAAGGCAAGTTTGTTTTGTTTCTTGTTCCTTCTTTGGCGCTGATGTCACAGACGGTGCGTGAATGGACAACGGATGCAGGAATTGGATTGAGATCCTTTGCTGTCTGTTCTGATACACAAGTGGGAAAGCGTCGTAAAAATAGTGATGATGTTGCTGAAATTGATGTGTTTGATCTTGCTTTTCCGGCGACAACTAATGCGGCTAAACTTGCAGATCAGGTGGGGAAGAGTGTTGCAGATAAGATGACCGTTGTGTTTGCAACCTATCAATCCATTCAGGTGATTGCTGATGCTCAGAAAAACTATGGTTTGCCAACATTTGATCTTATCATTTGTGATGAAGCGCACCGTACAACAGGGGCAACGCTGGTGGGAGAGGATGAATCCAATTTTGTTAAGGTGCATTCCAATGATGTTATTCGCGCCAAGAAGCGCCTTTATATGACAGCGACACCACGTATTTTTGGTGATAACGCAAAAAGTCGCGCGAATGAAGTTAATGCTGTTCTTGCTTCGATGGATGATGAAAAGCTTTTTGGTAAAACACTTTTTTATCGGGGTTTTTCATGGGCAGTACAAAATGATCTTTTAACAGATTATAAGGTTATTGTCTTAGCAATGGACGAAAAATTGGTCAGTTCCGCTGTTCAGAAGCGCCTTAGTGATAGCGATTCTGAGCTTATTCTTGATGATGCAACGAAGATTATTGGCTGTTATAAGGCTTTGACAAAACAAAATATGAAGGCCGATGTTGGTACGGATTCATATCCTATGCATCGTGCTTTAGCGTTTTGTAAAACTATTCAAAGTTCTAAACTCGTTCGTGATGAGTTTTCTGCGGTTGTTAGAGAATATCTTGATTATACGAAAGAGGATACAGAAAATGAACATTTTCTGAAGTGTGAAATTGAGCATGTTGATGGCACTTTCAATGCAAAGGATCGTGGTGCATTACTTGATTGGCTGAAAGCTGATAGTGGGGATGATATTTGTCGTATTTTAACCAATGCAAGGTGTTTGTCTGAGGGGGTGGATGTTCCGGCTCTTGATGCGATCATGTTTTTAAATCCACGCAAGAGCCAGATTGATGTTGTGCAAGCGGTTGGGCGGGTGATGCGTCGCTCTGAGGGTAAAAAGATGGGATATGTCATTTTGCCAATTGGTATTCCTCTTGATACTCCAGCGGAACAGGCTTTGAACAACAATGATAAATATCGGGTTATCTGGCAAATTTTAAATGCTTTGCGTGCACATGATGATCGTTTTGATGCAACGATTAATAAGGCATCCCTCGGGCAAGATATTAGCAATGTGATTGAGATTATTGGTGTCACACAGAGCACTGAATTAAAGGCTATTACGGCTGTTGTAGACAATCTTCCACTACGCGCACAACCAGCACGATTGGGCATTGGTACAGCGGAGCGTGATGTCCTTTTTACAGATGAACAAGGGGAGCTTGCTTTCCCTGTGGATGAGATTTCGCGTGCCATCATGGCAAAGATTGTCAAAAAGTGTGGGACACGAGATTATTGGGAGGATTGGGCGAGCAATATTGCGGAAATTGCTAAGAATCATATTGCACGCTTAACAGGTATTCTGGCAAAGCCAGATACTGAGGCGCGTCAAGCCTTTGACAAGTTTGTGGCAGAACTGCGTGATGATTTAAATAATGCTGTTACAGAAGCTGATGCGATTGAGATGTTGGCACAGCATATTATTACGCGTCCTGTCTTTCAGGTGTTATTTGAGGGGTATCAGTTCACACGTGAGAACCCTGTCTCGTGTGCTATGCAGCGTATGCTTGATGTGCTTGATGAGGCGAATCTTGATAAGGAATCTAAAGATCTTGAGAAATTTTATGCAAGTGTAAAATTACGAGCCAGTGGCATTACGGATCCAAAAGCAAAACAGAGGTTGATTGTAGAGCTTTATGATAAGTTTTTTCGTTATGCTTTTCCACGCACTGTAGAAAAACTAGGCATTGTTTATACCCCCGTCGAGGTTGTGGATTTTATTTTGCACTCTGTCAATGATGTCTTAGAGCAAGAATTGGGGCAAACGCTTGGCTCATCGGGTGTGCACATCATGGATCCTTTTACTGGAACGGGTACTTTTATCACGCGGCTTTTACAATCGGGTTTGATAAAACCAGAAGAGATGAAGCATAAATTTTGTCATGAAATTCATGCCAATGAAATCGTTCTTTTAGCCTATTATATTGCAGCCATTAATATTGAGACAACTTATCATGGTCTGATGGGGGGCGATTATATTCCTTTTGAGGGAATTTGTCTGACCGATACATTCCAGCTTTATGAGCAAGAAAAAGACCTGATTAGCGATTTGCTGGTGGATAACAGTACACGTCGGGCGCACCAGAAGGAACTGGATATTCGTGTTATTGTTGGCAATCCCCCTTATTCTTCTGGACAAAAAAATGCAAATGATAATGCGCAGAATATTAGCTATCCTAAATTGGATCGTCGCATTCGTGAAACCTATGCTGCTCAGTCCAAAGCGAGTAATGTTAATGGACTTTATGACAGTTATATTCGTGCCATTCGTTGGGCAAGTGATCGCATAAAAGACTGTGGTGTTATTGGTTTTGTGACAAATGCGGGTTTTATCAGTGGATATTCTATGAATGGCTTACGAAAAGAATTGAATGAAGAATTTTCAAGTATTTATGTTCTCAATTTACGGGGTGATATTCGTAAAAATATGATGAGTAAAGGACGTGCTCAAGAGGGGCAAAATGTTTTCGGAAGTGGAAGCATGACAGGAATTGCTGTGACACTGTTTGTTAAAAATCCAAATGTTTCTGAGCCTTGTAAAATTTACTATCATGATATTGGGGATAATCTCACGACAAAAGAGAAACTCAGTGAGCTTCAGCATTTTGGAAGTGTTAACGCTATCAAGCGTGAACACGGTTGGCAGATGATTACACCAGATGCACATGGCGATTGGCTGGATCAACGCAACAGTGATTTTGAAAAATTTCTAGCCTTAGGTGATAAGAAGGGCAGTGATAAAAAGCTCTTTGAAAATTTTTCTTGTGGTTTAAAAACCAATCGTGATGCTTGGGCATATAATTCAAGCCGTGAATCTTTAGCAAAAAATATGCGCAATATGATTGCTTTCTATAACAGTGAAGTAGAACATTTTAATACTGTGCATCTACATTCTGATCGCAAGATGCGTGCAAATGCTGTGAACGATTTTGTCAATACAGATTCTAGAAAGATTAGTTGGAGTAGTAGCCTTAAAGAAGAATTAATAAGGGGAAAGGCTTTTAAATTTAAAGATACGTATATTACTCAGAGCCTTTATCGTCCTTTTACACAACAGTGGCTCTATTATAATCGTGTTTTTAATGAGAGAGTATACCAAATGCCACGTATCTTTCCTTTAGAAAAGGCGGCTGAAAATAAGGTGATACAAGTTACGGGAATTGGAGCAAGCAGTGGATTTTCTGTTCTGATGAGTAGGGGCTTGCCTAGCTTGGATGCAATGGAGAAAGGCCAATGTTTTCCACGGTATGTTTATGAAGATATTGCATCCTTGAGAAAGGAGGAGAATCAGGTTCATTTGTTTGCAAATTTTGCAGAGGAAAGCAAAAAAGCTGGTCTGCAGCGGCGTGATGCTCTTACGGATGAAGGATTGGCTTATTTTAAGGCAGCTTATCCTGGTGAAATGATAACAAAGGATGATTTGTTTTATTATGTTTATGGGATTTTGCATTCTGAAGATTATCGTGCTCGTTATGCGCATAATTTATCTAAACAATTGCCGCGTATTCCAACAGTTAAAAAGGTAGAGGATTTTTGGGCTTTTGTGACAGCGGGGCGCAAGCTTGGTAATTTGCATATGAATTATGAAGAGGTTGAACCCTATTCCGTTACCTACAAACAGGGTGATCCAAGAACTTGGGTGATTTCTGATGAGAAGAGTTTTTATCGTGTTGAGGCGATGAAATTTACTGGTAAGCGTGGTGCTATTGATAAAAGCACTGTGGTTTATAATGCGCATATCACGATGCAGAATATTCCTCTTGAAGCTTATGAGTATGTGGTCAATGGCAGGCCTGCTCTTGAATGGGTTATGGAGCGGCAGGTTGTCAAAACGGATAAAGCGAGCGGACTTGTTAATGATGCCAATCGCTATGCTGTTGAAACGGTGGGTAATCCAGCTTATCCATTGGAATTGTTTCAGCGGGTTATTACGGTAAGTTTAGAAACTATGAAAATTGTGCGCAGCCTTCCAAAATTGGAAGTGAGAGAAACTGAAAAGGTTAAATTATCCATTGTGCGGTAAAAAAGTGTTGAGTTGTCACAAACTGGCTCTCTTACACGCCTTAGCAGCTCGTGGGTATTGCGACAGCCCTTGGCACTTGAGACAAGTCCATAAGAGTCATGTCTTTCTTTTACAGTTTTACGCTGCGCAGGCTCTCTTCCTTTGTGATGTTCAAGTCCTGTGTGATGTGCAAGAAAATGGTTTTGATTGATTCAATAGAGAGCAGATTTGAAATGAGAGAATCTGATGATATTGAGAGCTCTCATTCAAGTTGTAGCGTAATAAATTTTCATTATAAATCAATATGTTATATGTGATAAAGCACCTTAGGCAGTGAGGTCGCTAAAATTATGACGCATGAGCTTTAGCGGCAGTGATGAATATTCTCAGGCAGGGTTTTCTTGTCGAGCTTTATGTGAGTAAACCATATAAATGGGGACGCTGAGAGGAACTTGTCCAGAGAAAGTGGATTGTTTACAAATCGTTGCTGATAGGAATCATCGTCCTTTGAGATGTTGAGAGGACATGACAATTTTCATGAAATCTGTCCTTTGAGGTGTTCTGATATTGAAGTGAGCAGGGAGAACGCGTTAGACAAGAATCTGGATTGTTATTGTTTACAGATCGATAGAGTTTAAAAATTTTCGTTCTTTTTTGGGGAGGAAACCAGACAAAAAGTGATCTTAGAGAGCGAAATGATTTATGCAAAATATATTGCTATAAAAAGTGTGGGATGTTCGTGGCAGTGTTCGTTTTGAACTTATTCCTATCTGTGATCTAAAATGCTTTTATGAAGACGCTTTGTAGAATGAAGAGATTGTTTTTAATATATTGATTTATAATGACTGTTTAACGTTCTCTCTCTTGAACAAGAATTCTAAGGATCATAAATTTTCTTACTTTTAGGCTTTTAAAATGACTGCCTTGCATGTCATATGAGGTTGGTATGTTCGTGTTTAAGAAAGGCGTAATGTATGCCTCTTACCAATCATCCCAAGAGGTTTAAGAGCAATCGTAATACTTGAGAGGCGGCAAAATATAGGGTGGGGCGGTTTGCATTTTTTATGAAGGGTAAGACAGTGGTATAAATAGATTTTTATGACAAGTCTGTAGATCCTATGGCTGTCTAGGGGCTCTATTTACAAGAGCTGTCTTCTATATTGGGGATGGCATTAGATAGATCACGTGTTGTGAGATCAAGTTTGGGATGTAAGAGATGTTTTTTGGTGAATGTGCAAGACAGTGACACGTGTATCGGGGCGTTGTGCTTTGTATGGGGAGAAGTTCTGGCGTGCTTTTATGGCGGTAATTCGTGTGGAAAGGTATGGAGAGAAGGGTAAAGCAGTCAGAGGGTGGCAAGGTTTAAAGTCACAAGAATAAAGGTCAGAAGGCGGTTCTGATATAGACTTGCAGTGTTTTAATATATTG
>NZ_JBHIQG010000038.1:0-12321 GCF_042196425.1 Bartonella sp. AD328YNZD
AAAAAAGAGAGGCTGTTCTTCTTTCTGTTTGTGATTTGGAATAAAATCCTAAAAGGAAAGAATTAGAGACTAAAACTCTAATTCTTTCTTCTAGACTATGTGAAATAAGTTATATACAATTAGAATTAACTTTTTGTTGTCTTCCGTCCAGTCTTTGACGCACGTTGGCGAGTGTTTGTCTGATCACTTTGGACGGATTTCTTTCCGTTGTTTGAGGGCATTGTATTATGACGGCTTTTAGATGAAGTTGTTTTTCCATTATTATAAGTCATTATTTTCTCCTTTTAAATTTCCTGGCAGTTGCCAGTAGAGTAAAAACGGTCATGCCAAATAGTGGTTCCAAGCATTTTCTAAAAAGTTAATTTTTTGATGAGTGTCAGATGAACTTGTTTAATTTTATGAAAATATTTTTTCTATTTTTTCAGAAGGATAGCCATCAAAAGATGGGAGATATTTGCTTTTTCTGTTATTCAGATAATCTTCGTAAATTTTATTTTACACAATGATAGAGAGGTTGTTTTTTGCATAATGCATGGCGGAAATAAGTTCTTTATGGATGGCTACGTATCTTTTAGTATAAGAGGTAGAAGGATAAAAAGGAAATGGGCAAAACGATAAAGGGAGAAATCTAGATACTCTAAATTGGGTTTTATAAAAAGTTTGATCAGATAATTTTAATATTGAATGTAAATTTTTATGGCTTTGAGAAGGTTTCATTGGCAAGAAGAAGATAATATTATTTTTTTAGATGATTTAAAATTTTATTATTTTAATGGGAGAAATGAGTGCGATTAGGTGGGCGTTTGCAAGCAGCAATAGATATTCTCAAAGAGATAGAAATGAAGCATCGCCCAGTAGGAGAAGCTTTAAAGGATTGGGGTCTTTCTCATCGCTTTGCTGGAGCAGGTGATCGTGCAGCCATTGGTACAATCGTTTATGATGTTTTAAGACGACGTTATTCTTTACAATGGCGTATGGAGAGTGATGATATCCGAGATATCGTTTTTGGTGCCTTATTAGATTCTGGAAAAATGACGCTGGAGCAAATTGACGGTGAGTTGGCAGAAGATCGGTTTGCACCGCAGTTATTAGGGGCTAAACAGCGTAAATCGTGGCAAGGTCAGCAATTAGTGGATGCTCCAGACTATATTCGTGGTGATATTCCGCAATGGTGTCAAGTGCATCTGCGTCCTTTATTTGGTGATAATTGGATCACTGAAGCGGCTGCGTTAGCAACGCGTCCTTCTTTAGACCTACGGGTAAATAACCTAAAGGCAACACCAGAAAAGGTGCTGAAAGAATTAGCAAAAACCAAACTTAAATCTTTTCCATGGTTTGGGCAAGCTTTAAGAATTGCACCGATTGAAAAGTTTAATCGTCATCCCAATGTTCAAGTGGAACCAGCTTTTCAAAAAGGATACTTTGAAATACAGGATTTAGGATCTCAAATTGTTGCTCATCTTGTAGAAGCGCAAGAAAGCATGCAAGTATTAGATTATTGTGCAGGTGCTGGTGGAAAGACATTAGCTTTAGCTTCTGATATGAAAAATCGTGGGCAAATTTATGCTTATGATTCTGATAAAGCACGCCTAGCTCCTATTTTTGATCGTCTTCGACGCGCTGGTGTTCGTAATGTCCAAGTACGAGCACAAAAAGAAGAATTGAAGCCATTAATAGGCCAGATGGATAGAGTTCTACTAGATGCACCCTGTAGTGGGACAGGAACATGGCGTCGTCGTCCAGATGCGAAATGGCGTTTAACATTAGAACAGGTGAAACAACGCCAAACAGAACAGAGGGATATTTTGAATGAAGCGATAGCTTATCTTAAGCCAAATGGGCGCCTAATCTATATTACCTGTTCTCTTTTTACAGATGAAAATGAGGAACAAATTTCCCATTTCCTTCAACAACATTCTCATTTTTCTCCAATAGATATGCCAGCGCTTTGGCAGAAACATTTTAGTTTTTCTCCTGTGCAACCAGTTTTTTCAAATTATGGACTTACTTTGTCGCCGGCCACAACACAAACAGATGGGTTCTTTTTATCTGTGTTGCAAAAAAAACATTGATCCATATTTTTACACTTTTTATCATAAACTTTACGAGAATAATCTTTTTCTTAAGAAAACAGGCTTGTGAAAAGAGAAAGATTGAATCATAACTCTCATGAGTTTTCTTTTACAATTGTTGATTGGTTTTCTATGAGCATATCACATCCAGACACTGTTCTTATTATTGACTTTGGTTCACAAGTTACACAACTTATTGCACGAAGGGTACGAGCAATGGGAGTGTATTGTGAAATTACTCCTTTTCAATTGGCTTTAGAAGCTGTGCGCCGCATAAATCCTAAAGCTATTATTTTATCAGGGAGTCCTTATTCCGTTATTGATGAGGGCTCTCCGCGTGCTCCAATGGAAATTTTTGAGGCGGGTGTTCCGATTCTGGGTATTTGCTATGGTGAACAAGTCATGTGTATTCAGCTTGGAGGAAAGGTTGAAGCTGGACATGAGCGTGAATTTGGGCGCGCTTTTTTGGAAGTTCAAGAAGAGAGTGCCCTTTTTGGTGGAGTGTGGGAAAAAGGTTCTCGTTATCAAGTATGGATGAGCCATGGTGACCGTGTGGCAGCTTTACCAGAAGGTTTTCGTGTCATAGGAACCTCAAAAGGTGCTCCCTATGCGGCTATTGCTGATGAGAAAAGGCATTTTTATGCGGTACAGTTTCATCCTGAAGTTATCCATACACCAGATGGTACAAAACTTTTGCAAAATTTTGTTCATAAGATCTCTGCTATTAAAGGTAATTGGTCAATGGCTTCTTATCGTGAGCAGGCAATTGCGACAATACGACAAACAGTTGGGAAAAGTCGTGTGATTTGTGGTCTTTCAGGGGGAGTGGATTCATCTGTTGTAGCGGTACTCCTTCATGAAGCCATAGGAGATCAACTGACATGTATTTTGGTAGACCATGGGCTGATGCGCAAGAATGAAGCTGAAGAAGTTCTCACGCTCTTTCGTGATCACTATAATATAGAGCTTATTCACGTTAATGCTGCTGATGTGTTTCTTAATGCTTTAAAAGGTGAGACAGATCCAGAAAAAAAACGCAAAACAATTGGTCGCCTTTTTATTGAAGCTTTTGAAGAAGAAACAAAAAAAATAGGAGGTGCAGAGTTTTTAGCACAAGGAACACTTTATCCAGATGTCATTGAGAGTGTGTCTGCTATTGGTGAAACGGTAACCATTAAAAGCCATCATAATGTGGGTGGACTACCAGAACAGATGAAGATGAAACTTGTAGAACCGTTGCGTGAGCTCTTTAAGGATGAAGTTCGCTCGCTAGGGCGAGAGTTAGGGCTACCGGAGCAGTTTATTGGTCGCCATCCTTTTCCAGGTCCCGGCCTTGCAATTCGGTGTCCAGGTGCTGTAACACGTGAAAAATTAGAAATTTTACGCGAAGCAGATGCTATTTATCTTGAGGAAATCCGTAAGGCCGGACTTTATGATGAAATTTGGCAAGCTTTTGCTGTTCTTCTTCCAGTTCAAACTGTTGGTGTTATGGGGGATGATCGCACTTATGAATTTGTTTGTGCTCTTCGCGCTGTCACATCTGTAGATGGAATGACCGCTGATTTTTATCCCTATGATATGGCATTTTTAAGTAAGACAGCAGCACGTATTATTAATGAAGTTAGAGGAATTAATCGTGTTGTGTATGATGTAACCTCAAAGCCTCCTGGTACCATTGAATGGGAATAATTGAAATGAAGGATAAGCCTTTTTCAGAATAAAATATGACTGAGGGTTTGATATTCAGAAAAATGTAGAAAAAATATTTAAAAATTATTGTGCATTTTCATGTTGATATAAGTCTTTATCTGAAAATCTGTACGTCAATATATTGAAAAGTGAGAAGTATGAAATTTTGCATGTCTGAGAAAAAAATTGTTGCACACCGTGGAGGAGCTCATCTTTATCCTGAAAATACCCTTTCGGCATTTAATAATGCTATAGCGTTAGGTGTTGATGAAGTTGAATGCGACGTTCATTTGCTAAAAAGCGGTGAGGTGGTTGTCTTTCACGATTTTCATCTAGACCAATTGGTTGGCAAAAAGGGATATATTCACGACATTGATAATGAAACACGCAAACAACTCTGCGTGAAAGGTAGCCGAGAAGCACCTCCTTTATTAGAAGAGGTGCTTGATCTTCTAGCACCAACGAATGTTGCGTTACATATTGAAATCAAAACATGTGGTGAAGTGGAGCGTGAAACAATATTATCTCAAAAAGCGCTTGCGCTCATAAAAAGCCGCAATTTAACAGAACGGGTTTCTGCAATTAGTTTTGATCCTTTAGTTCTTCGTCCTTTTATTGAGGCAGGAATACCATCTGGTCCATGTGTTGATAATTTTGAAGGTGATATGCACCGTCATTTTTCTGAATGGAAACAATTGGGGTATACTGATCTAAGTTTAAATGGCTCTATTGTTACACAGGATTTTATTGAATCAGCTCTTGAGGCTGATTTTATTGTAGGGGTATGGACAATTAATGGAAAAGCTCGGTTATCACATTGGCTTGATATGCCTGTACATTATATTACGACAGATCAACCTGATCTTGCATTGACATTGCGAGCACAAAGGTAAAAAATATATACCTTATAAAAGAAATCCTTGTACGCTTCATAAAGCGAGCTTAATGGAAGAAAACAAGAAATATTTTTTTACACGTAACAATAACACATTAATTTATAATGATAATTAATAGTTTTTCATGTTGAATGAGAATTCTTAACATATAAGTTTTTTTCATTTCAAATCTTTTTACAATGGATCAATCAAAATCATTCACTTGCACATTACAAGTAGGCTTGGTGTGTGGATAAATATCTCGTGAGAAAAGAATAAAAATTTTCATTTAAACGCTCTCAAATGCAAGACTTGTTGAAGCATGAGGGTTCATAGAGTGGTGCTGTTTTTCACTTTTTGAAGCATAAGAATGATGGCGTGCAAAAAGTTTTATACACTTTAGTGGAGGGACTTTAATATTCCATTTTATAGAAGCTATCATGAGATATAGATGTATTGAAAGATTTTTTAACAGCATGAAAATTTTGTAAGACAATGCCGTTTTGTTTTGCATGAAGGGCATGACCCCATTATCAGGGAAGGAGGCCATTAAATACTTTAAAATAATTTTCTTCATTTTAAGAAAAAGTCTATTTATCTCTTTGTTCAATGTAGTATCAACACCGTTTTAAGGCATAAATCGAAAGTTATAAGACAAATAACAAAATAATAAACAACTCTTTTTTTAAAAAGTAAGTTCAAATATTACAATAGTCATTGAATAACATTTACGATCTATATCTTTTTACCTATTTCCTTGTTTATTTAAACCTTCTCATTTTTTTAAATATTTACAATCGAATGACTCATGAATACATAAGAAAGCTTATAAAAGAAAACGAATAAATCTAAACAAATTCATTTGACCTTTTGGTGGTTCCTGTTTAAATGAGCCAGCATATTTTTATAATAAAATCGGCATGGCATGTTCATGTGTGATACTATAAATTTAGGGGTAGTTTGTATTCCATCACTTCAGAAAGGGTGAACCATGAGTCGTTTTTATCTTTCCATAGTAGCTACGGTTGCTATCATAATAACAACAGCGGGAATAACAGAAGGTTTCGCGCAGACAAAAATTAGTTTTTGGCATTCTATGAGTGGTGAACTAGGAAAGGAAACTGAAAGTCTCATTAACGATTTTAATGCGAGTCAATCTGAATATAAAGTTATTCCTTCATATCGCGGTGAGTATGAAGAGGGTTTGATTTCACTCATTGCAGCATTTCGTGGAAAGAAACAGCCGGTGCTCGCTCAAATTTATGACGTTGGTACTGGAACTATGATGGCAGCAAAAGGCGCAATCTATCCATTTTATCAACTTATGGCTGATACAAAACAAGAGTTCGATCCTACAGATTATTTTCCTGCTATTAGTGGCTATTACTCCGATGAACAGGGGCGTATGGTTTCTATGCCATTCAATATTTCAACACCAATCCTTTATTATAACAAAGATATCTTTAAAAAAGCAGGGCTTGATCCAGAACAGCCTCCTAAAACGTGGCAAGATATAGAAGATTTTTCCAAAAAAATTCTTGAGACTAAAGCGGCAACGTGTGGTTTTACAATGACTTATGCAGCTCAATGGATTGGTATAGAAAACTTTTCAGCGTTGCATAATGTTCCTTTTGGAACGAAGGAAAATGGCTTTAAAGGATTTGATTCAGAACTTACATTTAATGGACCTTTACAAGTGCGTATGTGGGCTGACTTGAAAAAGTGGTCTGATCAAGGTATTTTCCGCTATGGTGGTCCTGCTGGCGCATTAGATTCAACACCAATGTTTATGGCACAAAATTGTGCAATTTTAATGCAATCTTCAGGATCATATGCTGGAATTGTTTCTGAAGCTCAGTTTAATGTGGGGGTTGGTATGCTACCATACTATAAGGATGCAGAAGGAGCGCCGCAAAATTCAGTTATTGGGGGAGCTTCTATTTGGGCGTTTAAGGGACATACTCCAAAGGAATATGCAGGGGCAGCCGCTTTTCTTAAATTTCTTTCAAAAACAGAAAATCAAGCAAGGTGGCATCAAGAAACAGGTTATCTTCCAACCACAAAAGCGACTTATGAATTAAGCAAAAAACAACATTTCTATGAAAAAACGCCAGGTGCTGATATAGCTATTAAACAGATCAATCTTAATCCTCCAACAGTTAATTCGAAAGGTATAAGATTTGGTAATTTACCACAAATCCGTACTATTCTTGATCAAGAGTTGGAAGCTGTTCTTCGTGGTTCAAAAACACCGAAAGATGGTTTAGATGAAACCGTTAAACGTGGAAATAAACTCTTGCGTGAATTTGAAAAATCCAATCATTAATTTCGTTTTATTGTTAAACATTAAAGACTCAACAAAAATCGTTGAGTCCTTTTTGTTTATCTTTTTAAAGTCTCTACATTTAAAGAGCCCTACGAATGCAAGAAAAGCATGCATATTTTAAAAATAGTCTCCTTTCTTACGGGTTGCTTTTTCCTCAGCTCCTTGTGACTTTTTTGTTTTTCTTTTGGCCTGCTGCTCAGGCAATAAAATCATCCTTTGAACGCGAAGATCCTTTTGGCTTTACAACAACTTTTATTGGTCTTGAAAATTATATAACCGTTCTTTCTGATCCTACTTATCGGCAATCGCTTCTTACAACCGCAGTATTTTCCATCTCAGTTACTGTCGCTTCAATGACAATATCACTTCTCTTAGCTGTCTGTGTTGATCGTGTCATCCGTGCAAAAAAGGCTTATACAATGCTTTTGCTCTGGCCCTATGCTGTTGCTCCAGTATTGGCCGGTATATTATGGTTGTTTATCTTTCATCCCACTATTGGGATTATCCCTTTTCTTCTCGAAAAAATAGGGGTTTTATGGAATTATCGTATTAATGGCACTCAAGCGATGCTTCTTATTGTCATTGCGGCTAGCTGGAAACAGATTTCTTACAATTTTCTCTTTTTTCTTACAGGTCTTCAGTCTGTTCCGCGTTCTCAAATAGAAGCAGCCGCCATTGATGGTGCTGGTCCCTTTAAACGATTTTGGACTGTGATCTTCCCACAAATTTCACCAACGACGTTTTTCCTTCTTATTGTCAATGTCAATTATGTTATGTTTGATACTTTTGGTATTATTGATAATACAACTTCTGGAGGTCCTGCGCGTGCAACGAGCATCCTCGTCTATAAAGTATATGATGATGGCTTTAGAAATCAAATAATCGGTGCATCGGCAGCACAATCAACACTATTGATGTTGATGGTTATTGTCTTAACGTTTATCCAGTTTCGCTGGATTGAGCGCCGTGTACAATATTAGGAAACAAATTATGGTTGAAAATCGCCCTGTTTTGAAAGTTATAACCCATATAACGCTCATTGTTGGTATTATCATTATTTGCTTTCCAGTTTATGTTGCTATCATTGCATCAACTCATAGTTCAGCAGCATTTACCTCAGGAACACTTCCTCTTTTGCCTGGGAAATATGCTCTGGAAAATTATAAAACAATCTTTGGTGATGGCCTTGCACAGCTGGGTTTGCCCAACCTCTGGCCACTTTTAATGAATTCATTCATTATGGCTCTTGGGATTAGTATTGGAAAAATTATTATTTCACTTTTGTCTGCTTATGCAATTATTTACATGCGCTTTCCCTTCCGAAAAACTGCTTTTGTTCTTATTTTTGTTACATTGATGCTCCCTGTCGAAGTTCGTATTCTTCCAACCTATGAGATTGTTGCAAAATTGGGGATGGTTAATACCTATAGTGGAATGATTATTCCACTTATTGCATCTGCAACCGCTACATTTTTATTTCGCCAGTTTTTTTTGACTGTTCCAGATGAACTCTTAGAGGCGGCACGTGTTGATGGTGCAGGTCCAGTTAAATTTTTTAAGGATATTCTTCTTCCTCTTAGTAAAAGTAATATCGCTGCTTTATTTATCATTATGTTCATTTATGGATGGATACAATATCTCTGGCCTCTTATCATCACAACGGATCAAAATCATCAAACGATCCTTATTATTTTAAAACAGCTTATTGTCGAATCACTTCAACATGATCCTCAATGGAATATACTCATGGCAGTATCGGTTGTTGCCATGGTTCCCCCTGTTCTTGTTGTTATCTTCATGCAGCGGCTTTTTATCAAAGGCCTTATTGAAACGGAGAAGTAATTGTGGCCATAATCCAGTTATCAAATATAAAAAAACAGTATGACAACGGCATTCTGGTCATTGATAATTTAAACTTAACTATTGCCGATAAAGAGCTTCTTGTTCTTGTCGGTCCTTCAGGGTGTGGAAAATCAACCTTATTACGTATTATAGCAGGACTTGAACAAGTCACCTCAGGTGAATTATGCATTGATAACGAACGTATCAATGATCGTGAACCAGCTGATCGTGATATTGCTATGGTTTTTCAAAATTATGCCCTTTATCCCCATATGACAGTTCGTGGAAACTTAGAATATGGTCTTAAAAATCGTAAAACTCCTAAAGAAGAAATTAAAAAACGTATCGCACATGCTGCAAAGCTTTTGGAGATAGAACCATTTCTTGATCGTAAACCACGACAATTATCAGGAGGACAACGTCAGCGTGTTGCAATGGGGCGTGTGATTGTACGTCAACCCCGTGTTTTTCTCTTTGATGAACCTCTTTCAAATCTTGATGCAAAATTACGGGCGCAAATGTGTATTGAAATAAAAACACTACAGCGTTCATTAGGAACAACGAGCCTCTATGTTACCCATGATCAACTAGAAGCTATGACATTAGCTGATAGAATAGTGGTTTTGAATAAAGGAGCTATCGAGCAAATTGGAACACCAATGGAAATTTACGATACTCCAGCAACAACATTTGTTGCTGATTTCATTGGTTCTCCTCCTATGAATTTTCTTGATCGCCATGTCTTAGAACAACATTTAGGGCATTCATTTTCTTATGGCGAAGAAACTGATCTTTTAGCCTTCAGACCTGAGATCATCTTATTGGGCGAACATCCAGATAAAGGGCCTGTCTTTCACACAAAAATTGAGCTTATCAAGCCTATTGGAACAGGTTGCCATGTTTTAACGCGTTGGAATGGTATCATCTTTACGATTGAAATAAAAGAACGCTTGACACACGACTATGGTCAAAAACTAAGTTTCACAGTTGCTCATCAGAATTTTCATACTTTTAATAAAAACACAGGAAAGCGCACAAATAATAAGTAAGCATTAATTGATGTGATACGACTCTCTTTTATGTTGCGTCATGATAATGGTGTGTTTTGACTTGCTCAATTACATTTACAAACTCAGGTTGTAACCGATGGGATTAAAAACAAAATTTTAACACTTTTGGTAATGATCCATTGTTCCGTGGCGCTGAGAATGTCAAAACATTTATATGAAGAAATTTTACATTTTCATGGTCTATAAGAAGAATATAATTTTCAAACATCATTTTCATTATAAAAAAATATCAATATAGAATAAATCTTTATTAACCAATTTTTACTCATTTATAATTTTGTTATAAAAAACAACATATTATCATATGTTTATTGATGTAATAATTTATGTGTATTATAAAAGTAAATGAGAGAAATAGAGAGAAAAAATGAGTCATAGATAAGGGAGGATGCGCCCCATATCTGAGCTTTGATCCCTAACATAAAAAGTCTATTTGATCCATAAAATACGACGCTGTTCTAAATAGTCTCTACGAGAATAGGCGCATTCTATTTTACTGCTGGCCATATGATCTAAAATAGTTTCAGAGCTCCTATAAGAAGCATTTATTTTTTTTACCAATCACATAAATTAGAGAGAAACCTATGCGCGCATGCTGCAAGTTTATTTTTTCTCATGTAAATCACTATGTAATTCTCAGCAAGGGTATCTGATAAGTTGCAAAAAATCACTGAGAGATAGAAGGTGTGCTTATTTTAGAATTTTCATTGCTTTTAGCGATAAAAGCAGATGAAATACATCTGTAACATCTCATCGATCTTTCTATATTCTTGAGTTAAAAATTGCCTATAGATCATCCTAAAACAGATCTTTATGAATATAACATAAGGGATTGGTGCGAACACCTATAAGAATCAGTAGGGACAAAGGCAGTTATATTATTGTTTTGCAAAGCATTTTATAAAAGCTGGTATATTTTTTCAATATATTGCCAGTCTATTAATGGTTTTATGATATTATTTTCTTATAAAGCGCGTGCTTTTTTGTTGCTTATAAATCAACCTAAACTTTATACAGCAGTATGTTTGAGACAAATATGAAGACGGTTCAGTGCTGTATTCAGTTTTGTGTAATTTCTAAAATGAGGAGACAGCTTAATTTAGGCAGAATATGAAAGCATCAAATAAAAAATAGATTTTATCTTTAGCCTCATCTTTTAATTTAGTATTGCGATTTTCAAAAACATCTAAGCCAATGTCTCTTACATAATGGCGATTAAGCATTGCCGAGCACATTTTTTTACGTTCGTTGAATAAAATTGCATCTCTCATACAAAACAGAATACCTAAACAGAAGGCTGTTGGGTTGCCAATTTACGCACTTTTTTAAAAAAATATCTTGCTAGGTTGTTCAAACTATTTTTTCACGCAGTCGTTTATAAATAGTATAACATAAAATCCATTGTGTATTGCCATCTTTATGCGTATAAAAATACAAGCTTGGGCCATCATCATACTCTCTTTCAGTCTCCAACATTGCAACAATTATTGTGTTGAGACTCTTCATAAGAGGCATTTTTTCTTCAAGTGGTTTTTATTCATACACAATTCTACTTGCATGTTATAAATGAAGTTGGATAGATAAAAATACTTTAAGAAAGAGACACAAAATTCTTCTTATGAATCTTTCAAGTGTCGAGAGTTATTGTAAAAGAAGCATTGAAAAATAGAATGCTACTGCTAACAGTTTGGGCACCATGAGGCAATAAATCTACTTACTTTATCTATCTTAGAATCTATAGAGTATAAATTTCTCTGTAAAAGTAACTTTATTTCATATCAATGTTATCAATTATAGCTGTTGGGGCATCATTAGTAACATAACCATAGACTTACGATTTTATGAACTCTTTTTTATCTCTTTTATAGAAGATCTTAATGTTTTGTGATAGCATCAATGATGGTATTCACATTATGTTCCATCATATCGAGATAAGTTGCTGCAGGGCCATTTTTGTTTGACAATGCATCAGAATAAAGTGTTCCACCAATTGTTAAACCTGTTTCTTTTGCAATCTGTTTTATGAGACGAGGATTAGAGATATTTTCAACGAATAGGGCCGTTGCTTTATTCGCTTTAATTTGTTTAATAAGCTTGGCTACATCGGCTGCGGTTGCTTCAGTTTCTGTTGAAGCACTTTGAGGAGCAAGGATAGTAAAACCATATTCCTTGGCAAAATAGCCAAAGGCATCATGAGATGTGATAATGATACGTTTATCTTTAGGAATGGTAGCAATTTTTGTTTTCAGGGTATCTTGTGCTATTTTAAGTTTTTGGATGTAGGTTTCGGCATTTTTTTTGTAGCTGGTGCAGGATTGTGGATCAATTTTACAAAAAGCAGCAGCAATATTCTTCACATAGATTTCAACATTGGGAATTGTTTGCCAAGCGTGTGGGTCAATAACGCTGTGATGATGGGCATTATGTTCTTGTTTTTTCATTTCGAG
>NZ_JBHIQG010000038.1:12421-13851 GCF_042196425.1 Bartonella sp. AD328YNZD
ATTTTATTGTGTGCAGAAGCAGAAAATGGAGAAAGGGCAAGCAATAAAGCTCCAAGAAGAACAAATTTTTGAGCAAATTTAGGCACGTTTTTTTCCTTAAAGTGAGGAGGTATAAAAGAGGTGGGGAAACCATGCTACAATAAAGCCACGTGGACTTATCAAACAGGAAACAAGATAAATAAATCCTGCGGTAATGATGATAGCAGGGCCGGATGGAAGTGAAAGATGAAAAGAAAGCAGGAGACCACCTACGCTAGAAATGATTCCAAAAAGAGTGGAAAGCGCGCAAATAGGGCCTAGCCGTGAAAACCAAAAACGGGCTGTAATGGCTGGAATCATCATAATGCCAACGGAAAGTAATGTTCCTAGTGATTGAAAGCCTCCAACTAGATTCAGCACCACAAGTCCAAGCAATGAAATATGAATATATTTACTCAATGGAGAGAGTGATTTAAAAAAGAGGGGGTCAAAGCTTTCTAAAACGAGTGCACGCCAAAAAATACAAAGGCTGCATAGTGTAATCAGCATTATAGTAGTGATTAACCAAAGGGCTTGTGCATCAAGTGCAAGAACCGATCCGAATAAGAGATGAAGCAGCTCAATTGTTGAGTCTTTCAGTGAGATAATAATAACACCTGCCGCGAGTGCAATAAGATAAAAGACGGTCATGGATGCATCTTCTTTCTGAAAGCTGTTTCGTGAAATCAAAATGGTTGCTAAAGCAACAATAATGCCAGCAAAAATACCACCAAGTGTCATAGATATAAGGGAGAAGCCGCAAATGAGAAAAGCAGTTGCAACACCAGGAAGAATGGCATGAGAGATAGCATCTCCTGTCAAACTCATTCCACGGAGCATCAAAAACACACCAACAGGACAAGCACTAATAGAGAGGAGAATAGAGCCGATAAGAGCGTTTTGCATAAATTGGAAATCAACAAAGGGGGCAAGAAAAAATGCATACACGTCTTATAACCTAAGAAAGAGAGGATCATTAATGAGAAGATTTTGTTTTTGTGCGCTAATAGGGAAAGAATTGGAGGTGAGAGGTGGCATAACGTGATGAAGGGTGTTGTTTAAAAACTGTGTTGTTTCTCCATAAAAGGCGTTTTGTTGATCAATTTGAATCATTTGGGGAAAAAATTCTTGCACGATGAGAGGGTTATGGAGTGCTGTGAGAATTGTGCGTCCTTGCTGTTGCCAGTATGTGATCAGTGCAAGAAGGTCTTTTTGGGTATTATGATCTACACCATTGAAAGGTTCATCAAGCAAAATAATATTGGCATCTTGTACAATGATACGTGCAAAAAGAGCGCGTTGTAATTGCCCACCTGATAATGTTTCAAGCGAACGGGTGGCAAGTGCTGAGAGTCCAACCATTTCAAGCGCATTCTGAATCTTAGAATCATAAGGGCGTTGGTTTTTCCATA
>NZ_JBHIQG010000039.1:0-13630 GCF_042196425.1 Bartonella sp. AD328YNZD
GGTTGTTGGCAATCAAAACGACAAAGCGATAATTTTGAAGATGAAAAAACAGATGCAAAAAGAAGTGATATCTAATTGTCATGTATTTCGAGTTAGATAATGGTAATGTCTTGTATATTTTAAAGAAACATCTAGTTACACCAAAGCCCATTTTGCAACGCTGTTCGTGAATAGTATGATAGTAAACCCATTGTGCATTCCATCTTTAAGCTTATGAAGGAACAAATCGGCATCATCACACATTTACTAGCTCTCAATGTTGTGCAACAGTCTTTAGCATTGGTAATGGTCTCAGAAGAGGTGTTTTTATTTCTGTTAATGACATGACCGTTATAATTAATGAATATTTTATTCATGTTTATTGACGAATGCAAAGTGTTTTTTAGATGGGGTGCTGTTGTTGCATTCTTTTACTTTGCTTGTATGGCTGTTGGTTATTTGTATATAGATCGATTGCTCAATGCTTACCTAAGCAATAAAAATGAAATGCAGCGATGAAAAATTGAAGTTAAATGACTCAAGCTGCTTGTGTTAGGTTTTATTATCTGATAGTTTTTCTCTATTAGAGTGTGATCTTGCCGCGTGTGCGCTCCAATTTTTTGGAAGATGATGAAGCTTATGCAAGTTTGTATCCACTACATTGCTTCGTTGAATCTCTGTATGTTTCCGCTGGAAACGAGAGTTCTATTGCGGTATGTTGTTTTCTGTTCTATCTTTATAGTGGTAAAGCAATGATGCACACTAAAGTTTAGAAGGGTTTATATTCGTTATGTCTTTGGGGGAGCGTCTAATGAGTTTTGTTTTTATCAATGGGGAGATACATTTTAGTGTATATTTTTTTGATTGTAAGCTTTATTATCTCAAAAGATAAAGCGTGGAGGGAATGATTCTTCTCATTTTTCCTTTATCTTTGTTAACGCGTTTGGTTTTGTTGGTAAAAACGTAAAACTTTTGGCACTTAGTTTTCAAAAGATTAAGCAGATTTTTGTGGGGGTGGCGTTTTAGAAAAGATATTTTCTTATGTCTTTCTGCTGTTTCAGTGCCGTTTTGGTCATGTAATAAAGATGCGTCGTATCTTGAAATTGAGTGTTTGAGGGGGATGACTATTTTTAAAGTTTGCATATTTTATTTTAAATATCGCCTAAAGGAATAGAATAATGAATTCATAAATTGTTGCGTAATGATTTTTTAAAAGCTCACTATTTTTTGGGGCGACAAGGCTTATTGATGATTAATAGGGAACTGATATAGTGCATTATCATATGCAAAGATGTTATGAAAAGAATGTAATACTGGTTAGCAAAACATATATTGCATGTTTGCTATGGTTTATTGAGACGTAAGTCAATGAATTTATGATGACTCTGTATAGGTGATTAGAAATATAGGCGATTAAAACGTATTTATTCAATGTTATAATTATAAATTTGCTATATTATTTCAGCGTCATTAATTGATAAAAAATAAATAAAGGGGAAAGTTTATGAACTTGAAGAAAAAGATATTAAAGAATAGCAGCTCTCTTGTTTCTGCTTTTATAGCACTGGGGATAGTTGCACAACAAGTTTCAGCAAAAACACCGGCTGATACTCTTTTGATGGCTTGGAACCTTGATGCAATTAGTACATTTGATCCCGCCCAACTTAATGATGTTTATGGAAGTGAAATTGTCCGCAATGTTTGTGATAGTTTGGTCAGTACCGCAACGGATGATCCTGCTAAAATGGTTCCGGCATTAGCTACACATTGGGATGTTTCAGGGGATGATCACAGTACGGTGATTACTTTTCATTTGCGTGATGGTTTGAAGTTTAATGATGGCAGATCAGCCAATGCCAATGATCTTGTTTGGGGTATGAAGCGGATTGTCAAATTGAAGATGACCAATGCGGCAATTTTTAATGAATATGGAATTACAGAGCAAAATGTTGATGATGCTTTGCAAGCCCCAGATAAGAAAACAGTGGTGATGAAATTTGATAAGCCTTATCCAGCAGAGCTTATTCTTAATAATATTGTTGCAAGTCCAGCAACAGCTTTGCTTGATCGTAAGACGATTATGAAGCACGAAAAAGATGGCGATCTGGGAAATCAGTATTTGAAGAGTCATGCTGCTTGTGTTGGTCCTTATCAGTTAAAAAGTTGGCGCCCTGGAGAAGCGCTTTTGTTACGTGCAAGTTCCCATTATTGGGGACAAGCGCCTAAACTGAAGCAGATTCTCATTCGTCATGTTGTGGAGTCAGGAACACAACGTTTGTTGTTGCAAAAACATGATATTGATGTTGCTCGTAATTTGACCCCTGAAGATCTTGCAGATCTGCAAAAAACAACAGATATTAAAGTTGATAGAGTATTAGAACCAACTATGATGTACTGGGGATTTAATACGACAAATCCCATTTTTGCTAAGGAAAAAGTACGCTTGGCGATGCGTTATCTTATTGACTATGAAGGTCTTGGCAAGAAACTTCTCAAAGGGATTGGTGTTCCACGGGCAAGTTTTATTCCTCTTGGTAACTTTGGGGCTCTGGATGAAAAAGAGGGGCAACCCTTTACATTTGATGTTGCAAAAGCCAAGCAGCTTTTAGCAGAGGCTGGTTATCCGAATGGATTTGAGGCAAATTTTCTCGTATCAAATGCTCCTTATACTTTGTTACTTGCTCAGTCACTCCAGGATAGTGCTGCACAGGCCGGGGTGCGTCTTAAAATTGAACGTGTGGCAGGTACACAGTTGTTTTCAAAAGTGAATGCAAGGGCTTTTGATACGGCTTTTCTCGGATGGAATAACGATTCTGCGGATCCCCATACAATGGCTTCACGTCTTGTTTATAACCCTGATAATCGGTTTGAGGCAAAAAATACCGCCTATCCTAGTTGGAAGCATGGGTATTTTGATGCCGAGATGAATCAAAAAGTTGAAGAAGCATTGTTTCAAAAAGATCCGCAAAAACGGGCGCATCTTTATGCTGATTTACAACGTGAACTGATGCAAAAAGGACCTTATGCGTTTATTTATCAGCAATATAGCGCTATAGCGATGACACCTGATGTCAAAAAATGGGTTTGGAATAGTGCGCCGCGTATTTTTTATAGTAAAATTGAAAAATAAGTGTGTCTTTTTAGTGTTATCAAAGCTAAAAAGAGCTTAATCATAATTGCATGATGAAAATATTCTCCCATATAAAGCTCTTCAGTTTTTTAAGGATGAAACGTGAGGGATGTTTGTGTAGTAGCAGTATATAATTAAGATCGTTTATAGGGAGCGATGAATATAGAAAGTTATATTGGGGAGGATCTTTGTTTATGGTTATAGATTCTCTGCATCCCGAATATAGACTGATGTATAAGAAAATTATTTTATAGATGCTTAGTTTGATTAAATGAAATTGATGTCTAATGCTATGCTATTTAAAAGGTGAAAGAGCAAAATCACAATCACTTTGTGTGAAAAGGTAGAAGAATACAAAAGGAAGAGATAAAATGGGAAAACAAAGAATATTAAAAAAATTTTCTATTTTATTAAGCTCAATCGTTTTTTTTAATGGGGCTGTAACATCGGCATTCAGTGCCTCATCTAAAGATATATTGGTAATGGCATGGAATATTGATTCAATTAGTAGTTTTGATCCAGCGCAAACTGTTGAGGTTGTGACGAGTGAGTTATTGACGAATATTTGCAGCGCGTTAGTACAATATGATGAGCATGATCCTACAAAAATTCGTCCTGCTATGGCAAAATCTTGGGACGTTTTAGATAATGGCAAAAGAATAGTCTTTCATCTTCGTGATGATTTAAAGTTTAATGACGGAAGGACGGCTACAGCGCAAGATCTGGTATGGTCGATGCGGCGGATTATAAAATTAGGATTAAGCTATGCTCAATCTTTAATGGATTATGGATTTACCAAAAACAATATTGAAACAAATATTCAGGCTCTTGATGATAAGACTTTACAATTAAAATTAGATAAACCCTATCCTATTCAGCTCATATTGACTGTTATTGGACAATCTTATGCTTCTGCTTTGCTTGATCGGAAAACAATTGAAGCACAGAGTATTAAAGGTGATATGGGGAACAAATATTTAGCAACACATTCAGCTTGTGTTGGACCTTATAAATTGGTGAGCTGGTCTCCAGGAGATAAAGTTGTGTTAGAGGCGACACAACATTATTGGGGCGATGTGCCTAAAATTAAGCAGATTGTTGTGCAGCATGTAGCGGATTCATCAAGTCAAAGACTTCTTTTGGAAAAAGGTGATGTGGATATAGTGCGTGATCTTTCTTCAGAGGATATTTTAGATCTTGAAAAAAAGGGAGGACCAGTCAAAATTAGTCGTGTTTTGCGTCCGCAGATTATTTACCTATCGTTAAATAATAAGAATGCAATTTTTGCGAATGAAAAGGTCAGATTGGCACTTCGTTATTTAGTTGATTATGAAGGTCTTGGGAAAACTGTTTTGAAAGGGATTGCTATTCCTCGGGCAACTTATATGTCCTTGGCTGTTCCAGGTGCGTTGGATGAAAAAGAAGGGTTGCCTTTTCAGTTGGATTTGAAAAAAGCAAAACAACTGATTACTGAAGCTGGTTATCCTAATGGGTTTAAAGCTAATCTTTTAGTTGGAAGCCTTAGTTATATGTCGTCTGTTGCACAGTCTATTCAAGCCAATGCACGCAAAATTGGTGTTGAGCTTACAATTGAAAAAATGGCACAAAATCAATTGTTGAGCCGTGTACGTGGTGGAAATTATGATACTGCACTTATGGGGTGGGGGAGTGCCGATCCTGATGGACATCCTGCTTCATTAAATCACGTGTTTAACCCTGATCCAACATTTACAAAAAAGCACAATATGTATTTAGCTTGGCGCGCTGGGTATTATGATGAAAATGTTAATAACATGGTGATGGATGCTTTGTTTGAGAAAGACCCCAATAAGCGTATCATGCAATATCGTACTTTACAGCATTATGTGCTAGAGCATGGTCCTATGGTTTATTTATTTCAGACATATTATACCGTTGGTATGGGGCCTGATGTCAAAAAATGGATTTGGAACAGTTATAGACTTTATTACAATGAAGCAGAAAAATAAAAAGAAGCATGTTATAGAAAAGGATTGTAGAACATGCTTAATAAGAGATTGTTTTGTTATATAAAAAGGTATTTGCTTTATGTTTTGTCGCTACAGAGGGGATTTTTATAATGGTTTTGCCACTTTCAGAGACTGAAAGAGCTGTATCAGAAAAGCAGAAAAAATTATTTTTATGGGATTTTTTATGCAAAGGATTGAAACTTCTTATTTCAGTTTTTATCACATTGCTTGGGTTGGTGACGATCACTTTTTTTCTTGGTCATCTTCTTCCTCTAGATCCAGTTCTGTCTATTCTTGGTGATAATATCAGTCAGGAAGCTTATGATGCAATGTATTATAAGCTGGGTCTTGATAAGCCGTTGATTGTCCAATATTGGAAGTATCTTCATAATGTATTTTTGTTTGACTTTGGAGATGCTTTAACTTCTGGGCGACCTGTTCTAGCCGATATTATGCGTGTATTTCCTGCAACATTAGAGCTTGCAACCGTTGCTATTGTTATTGGCACAAGTCTTGGAATTCCATTTGGTGTTTTTGCAGCAATGTATCGCGATTCATTTATTGATTATGTTGTCCGTGTTTTTACACTTGTAAGTTATTCTACTCCAACATTTTGGCTCGGATTAATGGCGTTGTTAATATTTTACGCCAAGCTTGGCTGGATTGGTGGCCCAGGACGACTTGATTTTCTTTATGAATATTCTTTTGAACCAAAAACAGGATTTTTCCTTTGGGATACTGCAAGCCAAGGACAATGGGAGGCTTTTGGTAATGTTTTTAGTCACGTTATTATGCCTGCTTTGATCTTGGCTTTCGGTGCTATGGCTTATATTAGCCGTATGACTCGTGGGTTTATGATTGAGCAGCTTAATCAGGAATATATCATTACTGCACGTGTAAAGGGATTATCGTGGGCGCGAACCGTTTGGGGGCATGCCTTTCGAAATGCTGCTGTTCAAATTATTACCGTTGTTGCACTTTCTTATGCTTTTTTATTAGAAGGGGCTGTTTTAACTGAGACAGTTTTTGCTTGGCCTGGTTTTGGACATTACTTGACAAATGCTCTTTTAGCCGGAGATATGAATGCAGTTGTAGGATGTACTTTGCTTGTAGGATTTATCTTTGTCGCCATTAATTTATTTTCTGATTTGCTTTATCGCATTTTTGATCCAAGGACACGTTGAATATGACAGTAAGTAATCATCATAAATCGCAATCATCATCTTCTTTGGGTAGTTGGTTAAACGATCCTGTTCCAAACTCCATAATTCAAGCGAACATACAAAGAATTTATCACGCACTGGCTAAGTTTTTTCATAACTTTTCGGCTGTATTCGGTCTGCTTATTATTTGTATTATTATCATATGTGCATTTTTTGCTCCTTGGATTGCTACGCATGATTTTCTTAGCAATGATCTAGGGCATCGGTTGCAGCCACCCTCTATGGCGCATTATTTTGGAACAGATGAATTGGGACGTGACATTTTTAGTCGCCTTGTTTTTGGTTCCCGTATTACTCTTTATGTTGTTTTTCTTACAACAGTTATTGTAGGTCCAATAGGGCTTATTGTTGGAACTGTATCTGGTTATATGGGCGGATGGGTTGATACTGTGCTCATGCGCATTGTCGATATTTTTCTTGCTTTTCCAGGTTTGATTTTAGCTCTTGCATTTTCAGCCGCATTGGGACCAGGGATCGAAAATGCTTCTATTGCAATTTCAATTGCAGCATGGCCACCAATTGCACGTTTAGCACGTGCTGAGACTTTGACAATACGTTCTTCTGATTATGTTTCTGTAGTTCGCCTGCAAGGGGCCTCTGCTTGGCGAATTATTTTGTTTCATGTTGCACCCATGTGTATTCCTTCAGTGATTGTACGATTAACTTTGGATATGTCTGGAATTATTTTAACGGCTGCTGGTCTTGGTTTTTTAGGGTTGGGAGCTCAACTTCCAAGTCCTGAATGGGGTGCGATGCTTTCTTCAGGGCGGGAATTTATGATGACAAATTGGTGGTTGGCGGCAATACCAGGCTGTGCAATATTATTTGCAAGTCTTGCTTTCAACCTTTTAGGTGATGGTCTTCGTGATGTATTGGATCCACGCAATGGGTAATAAATTATTAGAAGTAGAAGATTTACGTATTTCTTTTCCTACAACGCGCGGCATTTCAGAAGTTGTGCGTGGCGTTAGTTTTTCTGTTGGAAAAGAAAAAATTGGAATTGTTGGTGAATCCGGATCTGGAAAATCGATGACTGGGCGCGCAATACTAAGGTTGAGTCCAAAAGCAGCCATTGTTAAAGCTAAAAAAATGCGCTTTGAGGATGTTGATTTATTGGCTGCAAGTGAACCTCAGATGCGAAAAATCCGTGGGAAACGTATTTCAATGATTTTACAGGATCCAAAATATTCACTTAATCCATTAATACGGATCGGGGAACAGATTATGGAGGCTTACCGTATTCATTACCGTGTTTCAAAAGCTGAAGCGAGGGAGCGCACCATATCTATGTTAGAATCTGTTCATATTCGTGATCCTGAACATGTGATGCGTCTCTTTCCTCATGAAATATCTGGGGGGATGGGGCAGCGCGTGATGATTGCAATGATGCTCATTCCAAAACCTGATTTAATTATTGCCGATGAGCCAACATCTGCACTTGATATTACGGTCAGACGACAAGTTTTATCTGTATTAGATGAACTTGTGACAAAATCTGGAACGGGACTTATTTTCATTAGTCATGATTTAAATATGATTGCTGATTTTTGTGATCGTATTTTGGTGATGTATGCGGGCCGTGTGTTAGAAGAGTTGCCTGCTTCTGATTTGTCTCACGCTTGTCATCCTTATACAAAGGCGTTGCTCGCGAGTTTGCCACGGCTTGATAATCCAGTTGATATTTTGGCTGTTCCTGAGCGTGATCCTGACTGGTTGTATAATCCTACGATTGTTAATGGTGTTGAGGAGGTTCCTCATGACAAATTGTGAGAATATTATTGATGTTTCTAATTTATCTGTAACTTTTGGGCACAGGCATAAGGCAGTAACAGTTGTTAAAAATGTTAATTTTCATATTAAGCGTGGTGAAGCTTATGGTTTGATTGGTGAATCTGGATGTGGAAAGTCAACTATTTTGAATACATTGGTGGGGCTCATTCCAGATTATAGTGGAAAGTTCCTTTTTGCTGGACAAGAAGTTGAAAAGAAAAGAAGTAAGGATTTTTTACGCTGTATTCAAATGGTTTTTCAAGATCCTTATGCTTCGCTGCATCCAAGAAAAATGGTCCATACGGTTCTTTCTGAATCGCTCAAAATCCATGGGATGGATAATCAAAGAGAGCGTGTGGAGGATGCTTTAGATTCCGTTGGTTTAGATTCTTCATTTCTTTATCGTTATCCTCATGAGTTGTCTGGAGGGCAGCGTCAGCGTATTGCTCTTGCACGTGCTTTAATTATTGAGCCAGAGGTGTTATTGCTTGATGAGCCAACATCTGCATTGGATGTGTCGGTACAGGCTGAAATTTTAAATTTGTTGAAATCACTGCGCGTGAGAAAAAAGCTTACTTACTTAATGGTATCCCATGATCTTGCTGTTGTTGCACATATTTGTGAACGTGTTGGAATTATGCATAAAGGGATTATTCTTGAAGAGCTTAGCAATGATGAATTGCGTAATCTACATGCGCAACACGATTATACAAAGGAGTTTTTTGAAGCAAGTATAGAGCCTATTGTTCATAGAGAGCAAAGAGCATGATCAATTTTACAGAAGAGAAAGTGCAATTTTATTTGTTTTAAAGTTTTTAGAGATGTTTGGCGGCATTATTAAGAGGGAAGAGGATAATAGGATTTTTTCAGTATGAATTTGCTGGGCAGTGTTTGAGCTATAATATTTTAAATCCTATTAGAACTCGCATTTTGAAATATACGAGTGACTTATAACATACATCCCTTTGTTTGATATTGTTGCATTATTTTTACTTATCATTTTATGTTCAAAAGTTTTATTTTGAGATTTTAAGCATTAAATTTGTGAGAAATAACAAAAGATAGTAATGCTGTATTTTCTAGAACAGCTTCTCATTATTTTACAATATCATTTTGTTTTTGGTTATTCTCTTTTTTACAGTTTTATTCTTTATAAAAAGAATTTTTTGTAAAAAATATCCAATGGTAAATAACTGTCTTCAAATATTTCACTGTTTTCTATTAAAAAAACGCTTATAATAAGCTAGAAAGGCAGAGGTATGCTGCCTTTTTGTTAAATTGAATAGGCTGTTTTTTACAATCTTGATTTAAAACTGATAGCGTATTCCTCCTGAAAAGTTTGCACCACTTATACCAGTTTTTTGAAACTTTTGTTGATAGCTGACATCACCATGAAGGGAGAGGTTAGCGGACAATTGTGCACTTAATACCAAACCCACCTTCAAGGGAAGTTCCTGAGGGGTCACGTTTATAGTCCTTATCGATATGGAGTGCCTGATCATCACCAAAGGTTTTGATCAAGTTTACTTTTCCATAGAAAGACATAGGACGGCTGTTTTTAGTGGCAATGGTTTTTGTCAAACGTGCACCAACACGGATTATCCCTTGAGAAGGATTTTGCATCTCAATGGTCAGATTATCAGCATCTTTAATGGTATCAAACATCAAATACTAATAGGCAAGCTGTGCCTGCGGTTCGAATGTTACGCCTTGAATACCCGTTGCAAATTGTTTGCCAACAGTTGTGGAGATCGCCAACATTTTTGCATTTTTCAATTTTGCGGTTGTACTAATGAGGGCATTGGTGATCTTTCCCTTTAGGAAGCCATAGGATAACAGCGTATCAAGATAGAAACCACTGTCATGTTGTATGGTTCCATAGGTTGTGAGTGACCATTTATCCACAGTGCTCTTACTCGCTGTCTTGTATATTCTTTGGAGTGAAAGAGAGTTGTCCATAGGTTTCTACAAGATCCAAATGTGTTGTAGATATTTTTCCCTTCTGCGCGACAAAGTTAGTGGCTCCTTGTAGAGCAGCATAGTGAAGATTAGCACTGCTATAACCATATTTACTAGGAGCACTACTCATCAGAAAATAAGATTCCTGTTTCTCCATAGAAGTATAAGAAGAAGCCGTTCCGTTTGTCTTATTCTTTCCCTAAAACAGATGTTCGCATATTGGCTAACAGTTGCCATATCGATCAATCCAGCATACAAGAGAGCACAGAGCATGATAAAATAGCTTGTATTTATGGCACGATGGTTTTTACTTTTGAGTCGCTATCAAGCAGTACTGGTTGTAAGCGAAAATCCCAGAAATTTTTATTTTCTTCTAAAAGGTTTTGTTCAGTATTTGTTTTACTGTGGTTTGATTTTGGTTCATAAGCTTTCAGTATATCTTTATAAGGTGAACCACTTATTGTGATATAGTCCTGTGCAAGTTTGAAAGAGTTTTGATTTACTTTTCCAGAAACTTGAATGAGTGAAAGACCACGTGCACTGGTAAGAGCAGAAGCCTCTGCTTTAATATTGTTCTTTTCTAAATGTCCAGTGATATAAACCAGTGTAGTACCTGAAACATCACCGTGAATTAGAAGATGGTCAGCTTTTTGTTTGTTTATGGTAGCACTATCACTCCATTCGACGTTGAAATGAATTTTTGCTTTTCCTGTTGCATGGAGTCCAGTGCCATGAGATGATGTAGCTTAAACATTATTGGTTAGAGTTACGAGACTGCCATTGTAAGCAGATATTGCTGCCTTTGTGGCATCAAATGATCCTCCCAATATCGTGATTTCAGATTTATTATTTACAGTAACGCTATTCATTGCCTTAGTCACTTTTACATTTTCTAAAGTGACTTGACTGTTATTGTACGCAAATGCGCCACCGGATAGTGATGCTTTGCCAGTTGATATTATTACATCTTTCAGCTTATTTTCAGTATTCTTACTATTATCGAAGCTAGCACCAATATAGGAAGCGTTAATGTTTCCTCCGGTCATTTTGATCATAGCATTATCTTTTGCAAAAAGTCCATCTCCATCACCGCTAATCGTTGTCTTTCTGAGCAACTCAATTACGGTATCAGAATTATAAGCATTGACAGTAAAAGTTAGGCTATTTACTATTTTTAGAGACACATCTGTGACTTGAATATGGCCACCTTTGGTTGTAGATAATGCTGCATCTTTTCCTGTTATATTTCCTCCCATCATTGTGATCTTGGATTTTGAGCCCTCTGCATAGAGACCAACGTTATCAGATGATGTAATTTGAGCATTGTTAGTTAAAGTAATCGTACTACTGCTTAAAGCATGTATTGATGCACCTTTTGCATCAAACGATCCTTCACGATATTGTGATTTTAGACTGATTATTTGCGACGACGCTATTCATTGCCTTAGTCACCTTTAGATTTTCTAAAGTGACTTCACTGTTTTTGTCTGCAAATATTGCAAAAGTTAGTGGAGCTTTGCCTTTGCCACTTGATATTATTATATCTTTTAGCTTGTTTTCAACATTCTTACTGTTCAAGAACTTAGCGCCAGTGTTGGAAACTGTAATAGTTCCTCCAGTCATTTTCAGTGTAGCACCATCTTTTGCTTCAAGTCCGAAGAAAATGCTAGAACCATTTCCTTTTATGGTTGTACCATCCAGTAATTCAATCGCAGTGTTGGAACCTTCAGCTGTTATAGCGTACATATTTGTGCCTATGTTGGTGTTTGTTTTTTTGTTTCCGATTATCGTCAAATGCTTGCCGATAATTTGAACACCTTTTTTTGCGTGAATAATTTCATAGGTTTCGTTGGAAACTTCTTTTTTACTTTCTGAAATTTCAAGATTTTTAGCTTGTGTATTAAGATTGATACCAGAAAGTATAACTGCTACAATTGCTGTGCAGGATAGAAGAAATTTTTTAGGCAACAGCCTACTCCTTTTAAAGCCCCCAACATTCATTTTTCCGCTAACGTCATAAGAATAATTGAAAATAGATATTGCTTTTATTTTAATAACACAGCACTTTGATATTTTGTTTTGCTTTTTTTTCAAAATTAAAGTTGTATTTATATTTAATCATGTAATATTAATTTATTTCATAATGTATCTTTATCTAATTATATTTAAAAAATAAATTTTTCATATTCAGGGAAATATTATGAGGCGTTGATAGTTGCATTTATAATATTTTTTATTGATTGTAGATATTCTTTGAGCCAATATTCATTGGTGTATGATTAAAGAAATACAGGAATAAAAAAGACAGTAAAAAACGTAATGTAAAAGAGAAGAGTAGTGCTTTTACAGTTGTATATTTTCAAAAAAAGGAGAGGTTTTAAAGTCAATAAAGAATAAATCTTTTTGTGTGTAATTTGACTTTATATTTTATACTGAGTGGGAAAAGGTGAAATTAGGGTAGATATGCGATAATTGATTGTTGTTGCTTACATTGTGTATCAAATGAGTTTTTGACAGAGCTTTAAAGGTTCTTTGAGTGCTTAGTGTCCTCTTTGAACAAATAAAATATAAAAATATACAGAATCTGCTGATAAGCCATAATTTCTGAAAGGTTACATATTATACAAAATTTCGTTGAATGTAATTTGACATTAGGTTTTGTACTAAGTGGGAAGAGGTGGAAATACACGGTAATTTATTGTTTTATGATCACTTTTTACCATTAAATGCGCGTTTTGTAAAATGGCATGGGGCGTGCCCATTCCGTTTTAACAAGCGCCGTTATCAAAACCATTGCCGCCCTGATGGCTTTTAACATTGCTTTACGTGTGTTGTGCTTTACCATGACTGGCACACATCTTGGTTTGTTTTTGGTGCTGATACCACTACCATCACCAAATGGAAAAATATCATTGCTGCTGCTTTTGATTTCTCTCAAACTTGGCAAAAGTTCAAACAAGGACTTTCCTCTGTTATTCAAAGCTTTGAAGGTTTGTGGGAGAGCGTTAAACGAAGCTTTTCCAACTTTTGGCAATGGTTGAAGAGTTTTTTTTACACAGGAAAAGCTCTCGGAGGGTGCCAAGGCTGGTATGGAACAAGCCGGCGAAGATTTAGCCAATTGGATTGTTTATGGTTTTATGGGCCCCATTACAAAGTTGAGCGATTTTTGTAAATCTTTGCCCAGCCGCATGAATGGGTGGATTGGGTCGATTGATGTAAGAGAGTTTTTGCCAAGTTTTTTGGGAGGCAAAACAACCATCCAACCCATAGCACAATTTGCGGGGGCGGGGCATGCAAATTCCCCTTTCACAGAAGCAAAAAGCAAAGATCACTCCCCCATCACACACAATCAAAATGTCACGGTGCATGTCAATGGTGCGCGTGATCCTGTTGTCACTGGTCGTGCGGTTGCCCATGCTTTGCAACGGGCACGTGCCAATGCGCTGCATGGCGGGACAGAGTAATGATACAATCAAGGGGAGGGCGTCTATGAGAGATCCTTTGCTGATGTTAGGACCACATCTTTTTTATGTGGACTGGCTGAATTTCCAATCCTTTGAGGAAGAGTTTTCTGCTTCATG
>NZ_JBHIQG010000040.1:0-13500 GCF_042196425.1 Bartonella sp. AD328YNZD
ATCGTGATTCCAATTGAAACGAAAGGTGTAATTGTAACAATTGCTTTTGAGGAAATACCCGTGACATATGTTTGTGTCACCTGGTTAATTTTATCGAAAAGTTGCGTGAACATAGTGAAGTTCATGGAATTCCTCTTTAATGAATTTTCAACTTTTTATATGATTTTTAAGCATTTTTCGTTGAACTTTTTAAGGATAAAATTAAACTTCGTAGACCTTTTTGATCTATGAGAGAGAATTGAGTATTACGCATTAACTTTTTCTTTTTACGAGCATACAGGGAAATAATATACAAAATGTTATTATAAAAGCTTTACCTAATAAATCTTATGGTAGGCATTTTCGTGTTTTTACTATTCAAAATTTTTATGTTATGCTTATCTTTCTGTTGTTTGATAAGTGTATGTTCAGCATTGCGTAAATGTGTAACCATTTGTAGTTTTGCTGTTTCATTTTGTAGCATAGCAAGCATTCCAATTATATGTGCTTGTAACTCGGCAATACTTTTTAGATCTTTTGTTGTCGTGATTTCTTTTAATAGTTCTTCAATTTGCTGAAAACGATTGTTTGCTTCTTGAAAAGTTTTTAAACTTACGGCTTTATCAGTGATGGCTGCATATTGGATGCGCTTGTTGATAAAACTGCTAGATTCATGGATAGTTACAGGAATTTCTTCTTCTTTTAAAATATTTTCAAGTGATGTAGATAAAGCAGAAGTTTTATTTCTATTGTAGAGATTCTCTGGATTTTTGAGAAAAAAGCTACTGTGATCTGTTTGTACATTTTTAAGCTTTTTAGTGTCGAATTTTTGGCTTCCCGTTATAGATTCGTGTATCTTTTTTGTTTCCTCAAGTTGTTTTTTTAGCATATCGAGAAGTTGGGCATCAGGTGGCGCTTTCTTTTCCTGTGGAGTTTTTTTAGGCTTTGATCTATTTGAAGATGACTTTCCAAAAAAATTGGGCCACGTCGTTGGGACTGATGCTCCCAAATCCGCCGCCCCAGCGCCCCAAACCCAAGCCATCGCTGGGTTTGAAATCCCTAAAGTTATTACAACTACTATTGAAATGACCTTTTTTTTCATGTTTCCCTCCTGTCATTTTTTGCGTGCTGTAAAAAAATTGGCAACCATATTGCTGGATCATCACCAACTTCTGCGATAATGCTTTCGGCTAACTCTGCGTTATCAGGCGTTCCTGATAACACCAAGAGCTCGTCACTAAAATCGTGTTCGATGGTTTTTCCATCGCGTGTCAGATGGAATTTACCAAGATTCAGTTCTGCAAGCGCAGATTGATCACCCTGCTTAATGAGGAATTGGCGACTAAACTCACCAAGTCCTTTAACGAGTTCAAATTCGGCATCTGTTAGTTTAAAGCCTTTAGTATAATCTTCATAATTTGCTTTGGGATTGGCTAGAAAAATGTAAGTTGCACACTGTTGAATGAGTGTTTTGGCAATATTACTTTCCAAGGCATCGCTAGGCTCTTGTGTTGCATAAACAAAAATACCATTTTGTTTACGGATAGTCTTTTGTTTATTTTTCGCTAAATCTTCAAAGTACGGATCTTGCAAAGGCTTCCAAAACTCGTCAAAGATATACATAAATCGCTGTCCGCTAATCATGCCTTCTGTGCGGTAAAGCAAATACATCATCACTGGAGTGCGAGTTTCAAAATTATCTAAGAATTCCGTGATATCAAAGCCGTAAATTTGATGTGTTGAGAGATCAAGAGCATCATGGGGATTATCAAACAACCACCCATAATCACCACCTTCACACCATTTTAGTAAGCGAGCATGAACAGATGGGTGAGCATTATAATCACTTAAACGTGGATTTGGTAAAAATTGTACTAGAAAGGACAAACGACGGAGTGATCGGTCAATGTTAGCACTCATAACAGACATAACTGCTTTGTTAATTTCTTCTTCGTCGTGATGCGTGACTTCACCACCAGCTTCTGCCAATTTTTTAACAAATTGTTTCAGAAAAATAAGATTTTCTTGTGTGGGTGGGAGTTGGAAAGGATTGAAACCACTTTTTCTGCCTGGCTTGAATGTTAAATATTTTCCACCCATCGCCCGAATGGCAATTTCCATACCACGATCTTTATCAAAAACAACAGTTGTCGGCTTAAATTTTTGTGCTTGTGCTAACAAAAAGCCGAGTAACACGGTTTTACCCGAACCAGATTGTCCGATAAGCGCGGTATTACCAAGTAAACGCTTATCTGTCGAGTCCTCTTCAAGTTTGGAGGCATGAAAATTGAAATAAAGCGGCGTTTTACTGGTTGTTTTAAGAATTGTGACGGCTGGTCCCCATGGGTTGCCAGTGGGTTTTCCTGACATAAAATTATGAAAAGATGAAAATGATAAAAAGTTCAATGATGTAATCGGAGCAGGACGCGGTCTCCATTTCCAATTGCCAGGAAGTTGTGCCCAATAGCCAGCCTCTATTGCTAAGTCTACAGGTTTGGGCAGTACCGCAACGTCTAGTAATGCTGCACTTGCTTTGGCCATATGGTCGCGAACTTGTTGAATTGTATCACCATAGATCGTCAATGTGCAGTGATGTTCTCCCATGACAAAATGCCCACTGATAAGCTGGTTTAGTGCTTCGTCAATTTGTTCAATTTGGCTCGTTGCCACATCTCGTGCATCAATCAGATTACGCTGATGCCGTTGTAAATAATCTTTAGCAGCATGTCGGGAGAGAACTGAAAAGCTCTGCGTCAATACGAACTCGAAGTCACTTTCCAACAAAACATTCAATTGTCCTGGTTTGGTTGTTGCATCATATTCTTTAATTTCCAGCATTCCAAATCGACGCATTCCACTGGTTGTTCGCAGTTCACCAAGAGCGCCCCATTTTGAGAAAAAAGGTCGATTGACAGACATATAGTCAGCAAAACGGTCATGGCAAATTGGCATAGGGCGATATTCACCATTGACAAGCATTCCAAGGAATTCAAGTGCAGAAGAATAAGCATGCCCATTTTTTTCATAAGCACCAAGAAGTTCTGCACCGTAACGGTTTAAAGATTGACCTAAAGTACGATTGATGTCATTGAGTTCTTTTATACATGTGTCTTGTCGCATCTTTTTTTGATCAAGCGTTTCACGTTCATGCTTAGAAAAGAACGACATAATTTTATCCGCTATCGGTTGAAAAATGACAGTCAGATATAAATCATTGACCATCAAATTATAACCAGTAAAGCTTTGTCGATATTTTTCATCAAGCTGATAACAAAACATTTGATCAAATGTTGAATCAGGATATTCATAAACACGGCGGCGCACAATATGTGCCCAAAATGATAAATTGGCCGATGCAAGCCCCCGTAGAGTATTGTTAAGCTCTTTTATCCATTGAAAAATATCTTCTTCTGAAGCGCTTTGATGCGAACGCCCGTCAATTTTCCAAATTGACAAATATTCCGCATTTTTAGTAGAAATAATCGTATCTGTAATATGATGTGAATAAGGCAGAAACAGGCTTACAGGTGCCTCTGATGCAAGGCGTTTGCTGCTTTCAACAGCTGTCATGTTTATCTCCTTTTACTATAATCAGAGGGACTATAACTTGATGCGCCCCAAAAACTTTTGTTGCGATTGCGAAATTTAGTATCGATCCATAACCACCAGATACGAAACGCCTTATCATCGTTTTTAGTAATTTGCACCATAATAAACCATAATGGAGGTGCTATAATCCACAAAAAGATACTTACTGTCATAGCAATAACAGCAACCCCCATAACCATAATGATAAATGGCATCATGGGGACACCCCATATCGTTGGAACACGTGTTGCTCCCTTGAATAGGGGGAATTCTTTTTTTTCTTGCGATTTCATGAAATGTTCTCGTCACTGGAGGTGAAATAATATGTGGCTGATATAAAAAGCTGCACCAGCAATAATGACACTGAATGCCCATCGCATAAATGTAGCTTTTGCGATAATGCGAAATATATAAATAAGCAAAAGTAATAAAAGAATGATAGCAGCAACGATAGGAATAATTATACTTAATCCATATTGCATCCCTATGAAAACATCTAGACTCTTTGTTTCCGTCTGAGCATATGCAGATTGAGTTATTAATAACATAATAAAAGTTATAAAAATATCACTAATCTTACATATTTTTGATTGAAGTGTATTTAATTGTTTCATATCTTTTATCCCCTTTTAATTAAAGTTGCTATAAATAATATTCCTTTTTTCGTAGTGTGAGCGATATTATTACTGGTAAAAATCTATAATCAACGAACATTAAAAACATTACGTATTATACTAATTTATGCTTGACCTGTAAATAGCAATTTAGCAAGTTGGGTTGCCGAGCCAGCAATGACAACGCCGATTGCCCACCGTACAAACGTATCTTTTCCTATGTAGCGGCCTGCGTAACCAATTGCTAAGCACAAAAGTATCACGGCAGCAGCAACAGGAATAATGTGATCAATAAGATCTGTTTTTAGAGCACTTAAAGCTTTTTCAGCAGGAGCTAATTTTGCATTTGCATATGCAGACTGTGTTATAAAAAATGCAATTATAGCTGTAGAAATTACTATGATTCTGTTGTTATTTTGTGTTTGGACATTAATTAAGTTTCGCATATCTTACTTTCATGAATATTTTATATTTTTTAAAATAAACAAATTACTATCTTTATATATTACAATTAGCAAATATAAACTCTTAATTTAAAAAACATTATGGATTATATCAGTTCATTAGTTACCTGTAAATAACAGTGTAGAAAGCTGTGTTGCTGAGCCAGCGATGACAACGCCGATCGCCCATCGTACAAACGTATCTTTTCCAATGTAGCGCCCTGCATAAGCAATTGCTAAACACAAAAGTATAACAGCAGCGGCGAGAGGGATAATCGTTTTTAAGTCATTTTGGAGTGCATCTAACGCCTTTTTTGCAGGATCTAATTTTACATTTGCATATGCAGGATTCATTATAAAAAAGGCACTTAGAGCTGCAGAAATTACGATAATTTTGTTATTATTTTTTAATTTGAGATTAATTAATTTTTTCATATTTTACTCTTATCAATACTTTGTATATTCTGAATATAAACGAAATATCACATAATATGTTTAAATTTATCAAACATAAACTCTCACATTATAAACATTATGTATTATAAAGACTCACACCTGCCCCTTGAATAACAGGCTCGCAAGTTGGGTTGCTGAGCCAGCGACGACAACGCCAATCGCCCACCGTACAAATGTATCTTTTCCGATGTAGCGTCCAGCATAACCAATTGCTAAGCATAAAAGAATAACGGCAGCAGCAACAGGAATAATATTAGTAGTAAGATCTGTTTGCAGAGTTTTTAAAGCATCTTCAGCTTTTAGTTTTGCATACGCAGGATGTACTATAAAAAATACACTTATAGCCAAAGAAATTGCTGTGATTCTGTTGTTATTTTTTAATCGGAAATCAATTAATTTTTTCATATTTTACTCTTAATTAATGCTCTTATTAATATTTTGTATTTATTATTATAAAATATATGAGATTCTCATATGTGTATAATAATTAGATATAAAACCTTATGATAAAAATATTATGCGTTATATAGACTTACGCTTGCCCCTTGAATAACAGGCTCGCAAGTTGAGTTGCTGAGCCAGCGATGACAACGCCGATTGCCCAGCGTACAAATGTATCCTTTTCTATGTAGCGGCCTGCGTAACCAATTGCTAAGCATAAAAGTATAACAGCAGCAGCGACAGGAATAATATTAGCATTAAGATCTTTTTGGAGTTCTTCTAAAGCTGTTTTTGCAGGAGCTAAACCTTGTACTTGGGCCCATACGGGATGTGTTATAAAAAATACAGTTATAGCCGTAGAAAGTGTAATAATTTTGTTATTGTTCTTTGATTGGAAACTAATTAATTTTCGCATATTTCTCTCATTAAGACTTTAAATAACATTTTGTATTATAGTTGTCATCTTTAATTTTAACTAACTGCACCTTTGAATAATAGCTGAGCAAGCTGGGTTGCTGAGCCAGCGATGACAACGCCGATCGCCCACCGTACAAATGTATCTTTTCCGATGTAGCGTCCCGCATAACCAATTGCTAAGCATAAAAGTATAACAGCAGCAGCGACAGGAATAATATTAGTATTAAGATCTTTTTGGAGTTCTTCTAAAGCTGTTTTTGCAGGAGCTAAACCTTTTGCTTGGGCCCATACGGGATGTGTTATAAAAAATACAGTTATAGCCGCAGAAAGTGTGATGATTTTTTTATTGTTCTTTGATTGGAAACTAATTAATTTCTGCATATTTCTCTCACTAAGATTATAGACAACATTTTGTATTATAGTTTTCATCTTTAAACTTTAATTAACTGAACCTTTAAATAACAAGTTCGCAAGTTGGGTTGCTGAGCCAGCGATAACAACGCCGATTGCCCATCGTATAAATGTATCCTTTTCGATGTAACGCCCTGCATAGAGAATGGCTAGGCATAAAAGTATAACAGCAGCAGCGACAGGAATAATATTAGTAGTAAGATCTGTTTGTAGAGCTTTTAAAGCTTTGTTCGCAGGTTCTATTGCTGCACATGCAGGATTTCTCATAAAAAATATAGTTACAGCAGCAGAAATTGCTGCAACTTTGTTGTTACTTTTTGGCTGGAGGTTAATTAATTTTCGCATATTTCTCTCATTAAGATTTTAAAAACATTTTGTATTATATCTGTCATCTTTAATTTTAATTAACTACACCTGTGAATAACAGGCTTGCAAGTTGGGTTGCTGATCCCGCGATGACAACGCCGATTGCCCATCGTATAAATGTATCCTTTTCGATGTAACGCCCTGCATAGAGAATGGCTAGGCATAAAAGTATAACAGCAGCAGCAATAGGAATAATATTTTTAACAAGATCATCTTGCAAAGTGTCTAGAGCTTTTTTTGCATTTTTTAATTGCACTGCATATGCAGGATTGCTAATAAAAAGTACAGTTAAAGCTGCAGAAATTGTTATAATTTCATTATTATTTTTCTGGAAATTAGTTAAGTTTCTCATATTTAGCTTCATTGATTTATCATAAATATTTTTTCTACGAAATAAGAAACAATTTCATTGATGTATAATGAAAGCATTGAAATCCAAAGTTTCTTTTACAAAAAATATTTCTTATTCCAAAAGATTTATCAGTTAGGTTTAAATAATAAACCAGCAAGTTCAGCTGCTGAACCCGCGATAACGACACCAATTGCCCACCGTACAAATGTGTCTTTTCCGATGTAGCGTCCTGCATAACCAATTGCTAAGCATAATAGTATAACAGCAGCAGCGAGAGGGATAAGCAACTTTAAGTCATCACGGAGTTTTTCTAAAGCACCTTTTGCAGTTGTTAATTGTTGAGCGTACACAGGATTGGACATGAAAAATACAGTTAAAGCTGCAGAGGTTTTAGTCGCTTTATTTCGAATTATTGTTTGAAGAACTTTTGATTGTTTCATATTGTTTATCTCAATTTAGATTTCGTTTTAGGATAAAAAGATATTTTACACAGCATGACTTTAATAGTCATTTTTATTACGCGCTTTTGAATAACATATTTGCAAGTTCAGCTGCTGAACCCGCGATAACGACTCCGATCCCCCATCTTACAAATGTATCTTTTCCGATGTAACGCCCTGCATAACCAATTGCTAAACATAAAAGTATAACGGCAGCAGCAATAGGGATAAGCGTTTTTAAGTCTGTTTGGAGTGCAGTTAAAGCGTTATTTGCAGGCTGTAGAACTACTGCTTGGGCTAAAACAGGATTGGACATGAAAAATACAGTTAAAGCTGCAAAGGTTTTAGTAGCTTTATTCCAAATTATTGTTTGAAGAGTTTTTAATTGTTTCATATTGTTTATTCCAATTTAGATTACAGTTGGTATAAATAAGTTCTTTTTTTGATATAGTTTGTTATTTCACTAAATAAAAATACAGAAATCTAAGTTTCTTTTTATAATAGACACACTTAGTGTTTAATAAGATTTATCAGGCGTTTTTAAATAACAAATTAGCAAGTTCAGTTGCTGAACCAGCGATAACGACACCAATTGCCCATCGTACAAATGTATCTCTTCCGATATAGCGCCCTGCATAAGCAATTGCTAAGCACAAAAGTATCACGGCTGCAGCGATAGGAATAATTTCTTTCAAGTCTTTTTGGAGCGCGTTTAAAGCTGTATCTGCGTTTTTCAAACCTTGTGCTGCTTGAGCCCATACGGGATTGTTCATAAAAAATACAGTTAAAACTGCAGAGGTTGCGGTAATTTTGTTATTATCGTTCAATTGAAAATTGATTAATTTTTTCATATCGTTCAACCTTATAAAATTGTATTTGGCGCAAGTAGTTTTTCCATGAAATAGGGATAATTTCATTGAATTGATGTGGAATAAAAGTATTAAAGTCTAAAATTCTTTTTTCATGAAAGAAATACTTCGTGTTTAATGGATTTATCAGGTAGGCTTAAATAATAAATTTGCAAGTTCAGCTGCTGAACCCGCGATAACGACACCGATTGCCCACCGTACAAATGTGTCTTTTCCGATGTAGCGTCCTGCATAACCAATTGCTAAGCACAAAAGTATAACTGCAGCAGCGATAGGGATAATCGTTTTTAAATCTGTTTGGAGTCCCTCTAAAGCCTTTTTTGCAGGATCTAAACCCGCTGCTTGGGCATATGTGGAATTGGTCATAAAAAATACAGTTAAAGCTGCAGACAATGCAACAATTTTATTACGAGCTGTTGTGTGAAGAATATTTAATTGTTTCATGTTCTTTATCCTGATTAAGATTAAAACTCCCACAAATGACCCCTCGTTCATGAAGAAACTTAAAAAGATATTTTGGATCAGCCCAAGTTCTTAGTTTTCCTCTTTGTGTAAGTAACGTATATTTATTTGGCTTTCCGGTGATTGGATCATCGGAAATAAACGTGAAATACCATTCTCTTTCTGAAAGCATCACGACTGTAATCTCACGTGCTGCTTTTTGACTAAATGCTATATCAACGCTGTTTTGTTCTATCATTTTCATTATCTTTGCCCTCAATTAGAAGAGATTTTGTTCAATCTTACTAATTAGAGCTTTAACATTTTCTTATCTACTTTTCATTATAATATCCTATCAAAATTCTGGGGTTTCGTGAAAATATCAGTCATCACTCAGCGATCTTCTCGATGAAGAAAAATCTTCAGCTGAAAAAGCATCGTGGGCGCTACTTTCTTTATGTGTAAATGCATCTTCCTCTCCTTTTGAAGAGAGAGGAAGAGAATCTACTTTAGTTGTCTGTTCTGGTTCTTCTTTTTTAAGCTTTATAGGCTCCTGCAAGCCTTGATTTCCTCGTACAGCAGCTTTTACTCCAATATATGAAGTAATTTTTTGCATACGGGTATGGTTTGAGTTTTCTGTATCGTAAAAATTCAGCACAGACTGCAAAGTCGCTTTTTCAAAGATGCACTTTGATGTTGTTTGTTCATAGCAGTAAGTTAAAGCGCTTTGTACAGCTGTAATATTTCTGCAAAAATCAAACGCATCAAAAAGAGAAAACAATTTCACATTTCCAACATCAATTTGCCCTAAAATTATGTTAAAATTATGTTCGCTCTGTTTAACTGTTGCGATTGTTTCCTTAAACTGAGATGATTGATAGAACAAGTTATCTTTATCATCTTTTACATAGATATTGTCCCGCGTTTCTTGTTCGGCAACAACTGAAAATGTCATGGGAGGCATATTGGATATGTATGCAGCAGCAAAAAATGTGAAATCTGGAACAATCATTAGCAATACACCTTATTATGAAGAATTTTATTAATACAAATGCTAATTCTGTGTTGTGCTTTTTCTCGTTGTCTTTTGATTTTATAAATTTGCAGAATGAGATTGTTTAGCTCAGAATATTCCTTGTGATTATTGCTTTGTTCTCTTCTAAGAATATTTCTAATATATGCGAATATCCAACTAACAAGATAAAAGTGTGGAATAAAATAGAGCACATTACGCCAACCAATATTATTGGAATCACGAAGAAAGGTGTTGCTTTTAAAAAATAATAATCTTTGATACTGTATTGAAGCTGCTTGTTTTATATAATTCTCTAGTTGCAAAAATCTTTTCAAAAAAAATTTATACGAAGTAAAAAGCCGTTGTGTATGAGGGGAGGTTTTCCTGTCATAATGAACTACACTATCATTATACAGAGAGGGCTTGTTCTTTGTTGCGCATTGCCATAACTTATAGAGTGACGATTTATATTTACTTTTGACTACTGATTCATAAGAGTCAGAGAGGTGCGATGGTGTTTGAGCACTGCATTTAGTAGTTCCAGCAACTGAACTGAAAAAAGATGCAGTGGCGGTAATTGATATACCAATAAACAGTTCTTTGTGGCTCAAAGCACATCTCCGTCAAAATGATATATGTATCGTAATTTTAATTTCGATAATAAATGGACAGAAATTGTCTATAATTGTGTTTAAAATATGACAAAAAGAAATTCTTTTTTTGCAAGGGGAGTAATTAAGGTGAATGATCTCAAAAATATGAATTTTGATGAACTACAAGAGATGCGTACACAAATCGATGTGGAATTAAAAAAACGGCAAGCAAAGGAAAAGCAAAATGCGCGACGAAAAATTCTTGAAATTGCTAATGCCCATGGAATTGATATCGCTGATCTTGTGAGCAAAGAGCGCCATTATAGAAATCCCAATAACCAATGGGAATTATGGAATGGGCGTGGACGTAGACCTAAGTGGATTAAAGAGTGGTTGGAGAATGGGTATACACTTGATGAACTCGAAGTAACGTAACACGTATGCGATATTTACAAGATAAGGGAATACCAAGGAATGTAAATGCAAGAAGTATGCTTTTTTGGGTAATTTGATTGTATAAACATACTGAACGAATATATTAAAGTATTGAGTTACAAAATACAATGATAGGGAGCGTGAAAAAGTTTATTTAAATGCAAAAAGTTTTGTTATTATAATCTGGCAAGCATAATGATGATGCCAGATTAGGAATATTGTAATTGCTTTTGGCATTTGAGAGAGCGGGATATTTTACTTCTTTTTATAGTTTTATTGATTCTTTACAAAAATGGTCGAAATGACAATAATTTATTGCATAGGGATTTTAACTCAATATGTAAAATGATAATTTTAGCAATTAATATGTTAATAAATTAGCATACTTATATTTTTGAAATACTGTTTTTTAGAACAAGCCTGATGTTATAGATTTTGTTTGGTCTTTTTCTGTAAGATTATATATGAGGCATTTACTTTATTTATCGTTCGTTTAGTTGAGATGAGTGAGTATGTAGAAAAATGGAAAATTTTTATGGCTGTTATGGGTTTTATAGAATTTATGACATATTTCTGAGCGTTTGTGATTAAAATTCATTTATGAGCGTTTATGAATAATGAATAAAGAGCGTATTTGAAAATAAAAGGATTGGATCATTTCTATTGCGGTTTATCTTCTTTTATGGTGTGAAATAGGGGGTGATATGCAGGTTTACAATTGTGTGTGACGGTATAGTGTACGGAACACTTTTTATATATTGGAATATTTTTTCTAAAGTCGTGTGGCATTCCACAATAAGTTAAAGAGTTTGTCTGAGAAGCAGAATGTCCCAAACCGAATACATTTATGTTTCCAATTTACGTGCTTTTTTAAAAGAAAAATTTTTCAATGCAATTAAGCTTATTTTATGGCGCTTTTCTTGAATAGTATAACGTAAAAGTCCCTATGATCATATAAAATCCATTGTACACCACCATTTTTACTTCGATAAAAAGTGTATGCCGGTGCCATTATACACTTTACTCGCCTCCAATGTTGCTAAAGTCCTTAGTCCTTGAGAGAGGGAGTCTTTGTATTACTTTGTTTAATTGTTTTTATTTATACGATACTCTCACTTGTGATGTGCAAGCGAATGATTTTGATTGCTTCAACATGAGAGAGATTTGAAATAAGGGTATTTTATGATCTTTAGACTTTTCACTCAATATGAGAACAATGAATTTATTATTATAAATAAAGGTGTTGTGTACTAAAAAGTCTTGTTTATTTTGTTATGCCGTGAAATGGCTTCTTTTAAGTGGTGATATAAGGTAACCTCTTTGAGACATTAAACGTTTTTTTCAGTGCATGGTGAATATTCTTAGAATGTAGCTTGCTTGTCGAGTCTTATGTTGAGTGAAATATGGGGGGGAGGAAGTCAAGAAAAAATTACTCGACAGGAATCCGGTTTGTAAACAGATTGGATGAGATAGGAATTTTTTGTTCTTTAAAGGAGGAAGGCAAAGGTTGTAAAAAAAGTGAAATAGTATGAATTTTCGCTTAAAGTGGGAAGCCGTGTAGAAGACGTGGGGCATTTGGAGTGAGTCCGGCAGCTTCTTGAATGAAGTATTTTTTTATTTTTGGCGCTTGATTAATGATTCCAAGGCCGGTATCGCGGAGCATCCGTAAAAGAAGGCTATCATTAGAAAAGAGTTTATTAAGCCAATCATTGCTTAAAGCCATACGGACAATTTCAAAACGTCTCCAGCTTTGATAGCGCTCTAAAGCTGTGAGAGAGCCAATGTCAAGACCTAGTCGTGCTGTTTCAATAATCACTTCAGCCAGCGCAGCGCTATCGCGTAATCCTAAATTGAGTCCTTGTCCTGCAATGGGGTGGATGGTATGGGCGGCATCGCCAACGAGAGCAAAACGTGGTTTAACGCATTGACGTGTTAAAGAAAGGCTCAAAGGAAAAGCTTGACGTTCGCCATTCCAAGAGAGTTTGCCTAATCGATGGCCAATACGTCTTTCGAGTTCTGTTTCAAAAATAAGTGCATCCGCTTTGAGATAATATTGCGCAGTTTTATGATCTTCATTCCACACAATGGCGGATCGGTTGCCTTTAAGAGGGAGAAGAGCGAAAGGGCCAGCAGGTAAAAAATGTTGAATTGCTTGACCATAATGGGGTTTTTCATGTTCAATTGTGCAGATAATTGCTGTTTGTTTGTAGGGATGAGAAAAGTTTCTAAGACCTGCTTTTTTGCGTAATTTCGAATGGGCTCCGTCAGCTGCAATAAGCAATTTTGTTTGCCAAACCTCTTCATTATTTAAAGTGACGGTTGTATGTTGGTCTTCTTGATGAAAATCAATGACACGTGTGTTTGTAATAACAGGGATATTGAGATCTTTGACACGTTTTTTTAAAGTATTGATGAGTTCTCTATGCTCTACCATGGCAGCAAAGGGCTCACCGGGATTAATGTCGCCTTCAAAGGTTAAAAGAGTGGGTTTGACCGGATCATTTGTGCTTGTATCTGTGATGATCATTGAATGAATGGGTTGCGCATAGGGTTTTACAGATTTCCAACATTGTAATTGTTTTAACATACGAATAGAAGCAGCAGCAAGGGCAATGGTTCGTATGTTAGAAGCAGGGGTAT
>NZ_JBHIQG010000041.1:0-13399 GCF_042196425.1 Bartonella sp. AD328YNZD
TAGCGTCTATGGATGATGAAGAGCTCTATGGAAAAGAGCTTTATACCTATACTTTCTCAAAAGCCGTTCAGAATGAATTGCTTGCACCTTATAAGATTATTGTTTTGGGGATTAATGAAGAGGAAGTGAGTCAATCCATTCAACATCTGATGACCGATGAGAATTATGAACTTATCCTTGATGATAAAACCAAGATCATAGGCTGTTATCAAGCCCTTGCTAAAATAGATCTAAAAGTTGATTTAAATGATGACCCTAATCCCATGCGGCGGGCTTTGGCTTTTTGCAAAGATATCAAAACTTCTGAACGTATCCGTGATACCTTCAATTCTGAAGAAATACAGAAAGAATTATTTAATCTTCATAAGGTCTATAAAGATACCCCGCCGCTTCACTGTACCTTTGATCATATTGATGGAACCCAAAGTGCCAAAACGCGTCATAAAGCCCTTGATTGGCTTAAGGAAGATGCGGGGGAAAATACGTGTCGTGTGCTAACCAATGTACGCTGTCTTTCTGAGGGTGTTGATGTTCCTGCTCTTGATGCGATCATGTTTTTACACCCGCGGAAAAGTTATGTGGATATCATACAGGCGGTGGGGCGTATCATGCGGCGTGCACGAGGTAAAAGGAGAGGCTACATCATTTTACCCGTTGGGGTACCGGCTGGGGTTTCTGCTGAACAGGCTTTAAAATACAACAAAAGATACAAGGTGGTCTGGCAAGTGATCAATGCTTTGCTTGCTCATGATGAGAATTTTGAAATCACCCTTAACCAGATGATTTTAGGTCAAGACGTTAGTGATGTTTTGGAGATTGGCGCTTTAAAGAGCATGACCGCGGTTGAGGATAAACTCCATATCCATGAAAAATCAGAACATATGGGTCTTGAGATTGGAAAAGCCGCTCATGAACCACAAATTATTCATAGCGTAACAGGAAGATTACCTTTTTATAAAGAGTTTCCCAATGCTTTGAAAACCCTTCTTGCGAAGAAATTTGCTATTGCGGATTATTGGGAAAATTGGGCGGGCAATGTTGCTGAGATTGCTCAAAACCATATCACCCATCTTCAAAACCTGCTTGCTGATGAAAACAGTGAAGCCTTTCATGCTTTTGATGCCTTTCATAAGGAATTAAAGAACAACTTAAACAGTGAAATAAAACAAGAGGAAGCGATTGAGATGTTAGCACAACATCTTGTCACCCGTCCTGTGTTTGAAGCCTTGTTTGAGGGCAATGAATTTGTACAGAACAATGCCATTTCGCAAGCCATGGAAAAAATCTTAACAGAACTCGATAAAACGAATATCGATGAAGAATCCAAGGAGTTACAAGAGTTTTATAACAGTGTAAGGCTTCGTGCTTCTGGGATTACCACACCACAAGCAAGGCAAAATCTTATTATTACGCTTTATGAAAGTTTTTTTGCCAAGGCATTTAAGAAAACCACGGATAGGCTTGGGATTGTTTATACCCCCGTTGAGGTTGTTGATTTTATCATTCATTCTGTTGATGATGTGTTGCGTAATGAGTTTGGAAAAAGCTTGGGATCACGGGGTGTTTCTATTCTTGACCCTTTTACGGGTACTGGAACCTTTATCACACGGCTTTTACAATCCAATCTCATCAAACCAGAGGATATGGAATATAAATTCCGTCATGATATCCATGCCAATGAGATTGTCTTGCTTGCCTATTACATAGCAGCGATTAACATTGAATCGACCTATCATAGTATCATGAAAGGAGAGTACATTCCTTTCAAACATATTGGTTTGACTGATACGTTTCGGATGCTTGAAGAGAAGAATCTGCTGCAAAAATTATTTAAAGAAAACAGTGAATATTTGGAGCATCAAAAGAAACTGGATATTAAAGTTATCTTTGGTAACCCTCCTTATTCGGTAGGACAAAAAAATGAAAATGATAATGCAAAGAACACTCCCTACCCGATATTAGATAAACGGATCAGTGAAACTTATGCGGCTCAATCTAAAGCAAGTAATATACGAGCGCTTTATGACAGTTATATACGTGCTATTCGTTGGGCGAGTGACCGTATTGCTGATGCTGGGGTAATCGGATTTGTTTCTGGTTCAAGCTATATAGAAAAGCCAGCAATGGATAGTTTACGAAAATCTTTAGCCAAAGAATTTACGAGTATTTATGTACTTAATTTACGAGGTGATATCCGTAAAAATATGATGAATAAAAATAACGCTCAAGAAGGTGAGAATATTTTCGGCAATGGTAGTATGACGGGTATTGCCGTAACATTATTTATTAAAAATCCCAATGTTTCTGGAGATTGTAAAATTTACTATCATGATATTGGAGATAATCTTTCCACCGGAAAAAAACTTGAGATGCTTCAATACCTTGGTAGTGTTGGTGGTATTACACTTGAAAACGGTTGGAAAATAATTACACCAGACAAGTACGGTGATTGGATCAATCAACGTGATGACAGTTTCAAGACATTCCTAGCTCTAGGTGTTAAAAAAGGGGATGATAAAAAGCTATTTGAAACTTATTCTCGCGGTATTATGACGAGTCGGGATGCTTGGGCATACAATTCAAGTCGTGAAACTCTCGCGAAGAATATGAGTAATATGATTGCTTTTTACAATAGTGAAGTGGAGCATTTTAATGGTGCTTATACACATAATGACGGTAAAACACGTATTAAAACTGTAGACAATTTTGTTAATGCTGATGAAAGAAAAATAAGTTGGAGTCGCGCTCTTAAACAAGAATTGGCAAAAGGAAAGAGCTTCAAATTTGAAGAATCTTATCTCATGCAAAGTCTTTATCGTCCATTTGCACAACAATGGCTTTATTATAATCGCAGCTTTAATGAAATGGTTTATAAAATGCCGCATATATTTCCGATAGGACGAGCGGTTGAAAATAAGGTAATACAAATTTCAGGCATGGGAACTCAATCAGGTTTTTCTGTTTTGATAGCTAAGTCTATACTTGATCTTCATGTTGTGCATAATGGTCAATGCTTTCCACGCTATATTTACGAAGACACTCTAGTTTCAAAAAATAAAAGTGAAAAACAATCCCATTTATTTGCAAATTCTACAGAGAAAAACACAACATCTGGTTTACAGAGACGTGATGCCATTACTGATGAGGGGCTAGCACATTTTAAAGCCGCTTATCCTAATGAAAAAATCACTAAAGATGATCTATTCTATTACGTTTACGGTTTGCTTCATTCGGAAGATTATCGCTCTCGTTATGCTGATAATTTATGCAAAGAATTACCTCGCATTCCTTGTGTAAAGAGTGCTGATGACTTTTGGAAATTTGTAACAGCAGGACGTGAACTAGGTCATTTGCATGTGATTTATGAAGATGTAGAACCTTATCCAGTGACCTTTAAAAAGGGTAATCCAAAATTAACAAAGATCTCTAATCCTGAAAAATTCTATTACGTGACTGAAATGAAATTTGCAAAAGCAGGTAAAGAGAAAGATAAAACCACTGTTATTTATAATAGCAATATTACCATGACAGATATCCCTAAAGAAGCTTATGAGTATATCGTCAATGGTAAACCCGCTCTTGAATGGGTTATGGGGCGTCAATGCGTAAAGACTGATAAAAAGAGTGGCATTGTTAATGATGCCAATCGCTATGCTGTTGAAACCGTTGGCAACCCTGCCTACCCTCTAGAGTTATTTCAGAGAGTTATTACCGTAAGTTTAGAGACAATGAAAATCGTAAAAAACTTACCAAATTTGGTATTAAGAGAAACTGAATAACTTATAAAGCATGTTCACATGATAGGCATGCTAAATTCACAAGGGGTATAGAGCTTATAACCATAATCTATACCTCTCTTGTTAAGTTGATTACATACAATCTTTAAAAAGAGTGCTTATATGCGTTATTCTAAAAAGAAGAAACTTGCACTTTTAGATACTTTTATTTGGATTGCCTTTAAGACTTTTAAGAAACCCTATCTAAAGTGAATTAAATTTTTTTACATTGCCTTTAAGAGGTTATACCGTAATCTAAAATGATAGCTTTGTTTAAAGAGAGTTATGTATATTCATTTTCTTATATTACTTATAGGTTTTGAAGGTTTCTCACACCCTCAAAATACCTTCAAAAATCCTTTTTATATATATTACAGATTGTATTTACGTGTTGTATGTAATATTGGTTGTTTATTTAAAACATTAACATATTGAAATATAATAACTTTTATTTTTTGATTGAAAAATAATATATAAAGGGGCGTAAAAGGAACCCTCAAAATACTCAAAATCTTCAAAACTCATAACCATAATGATCTTGATAGCACTTCTTATGAGTTACAAACTATCTTTTGAAAGGCTTTAAAGGAGCATATGCTTTTCATAAAGCACATTTTAATCACTCACTAAAATAATCTATTTTGTCGATTCAATGTACTGACATAAACTGACAAATATATATTTACAGTTGTATTTATTTGTTATGGCTGTTTTAATAAGTTGTATTTTGAAAAATTGATAAAACTTAACTTATTGAAATATAACGATTTTAATTTTCTCTCATTTAAAAAAATGATATAGGTTCTAAAAAGAACTGACAAGACTGACAAAAGTTTATTAAAAGGGATTTTGCTCATCTCTATAATGATCAGTTTCTATTGAGATGTTTTCATAACAAGCAATAAATCACAATTATCCTATTTATCATTTCTCTTATGAACATGAAAAATGATGCCATGGCTATAAAGAACATAACAACTATAGAGAAAGCAAAAATGCAAATGGAAGCATTTGTTTATAAAGACAGTCCCTATAAAGGCTGTTAAGTCTAAAATGTGTTATTAAAAGAAATTAACAGAAATCTTAAAATTTATTTAGCAACAAAATTGACAGGTTATAAAGTTTAAAATACGCATTATGAGAGCGTTTCTAAATATTATAAATGTATAGATTCAGAAAATACGCAATCGTTTCATAAAGCATATAATATATCTTTAAAAGCACATAAATATAAAAGAAGCAATTAATAAGCATAAGATATTATCAATACACAACGTATTTAAAAAATACAAAAAAAATATCAAAAAAGATAAAATATTAATTGACAATAAATACGTATTTTGTTATATAAATAATCAAGTGATGAAAAACACTTTTGATTAGCGGATAAGGCTACGAAACAGCCTTTCCAAAGTTTTTAAAAACTGACTGTCTTTTATGCTTTAAATGGCATATAATGATTATGTCGGGTGTGGTCACACCATACAATACTCTTTATGAGAAAAGTGTGACGACGGACTAATCACCGTGTTTTTCAACACCCGGCGCCCATTAGGGTGTCAATTGAAAAACAATTTTGATTAGAAAGAATTTAAAATGAAAAATTCCCAAAATACAATTTCCTCTAACATTTCAAATGAAACCGCATCTGTTAATAAACAAGAGCCTGTAAAAAAATACGAATTTACAGGTGAAACAATAGAGGTTGGCTTTAAAACTCTTCATAGAATTCGCGCTTTAAGAGATTTTGGAAACGTCAAAAAAGGTGAGTTAGGCGGTTTTATACAAGGTGAAAGTAATTTATCACATGATGGCAATTGCTGGGTCGGCGGTAAAGCCAAGGTTTATAGCAATGCAAGGGTTTACGATAATGCCGTTGTAAGTGGGTATGCCCATGTGAATAATATTGCTTGTATTTATGAAAATGCAAGGGTTTATGGCAAGGCGGTTGTGGCTGGCAATATTTATGGCAATGCTCATGTGTATGGCTTTGCACGTATTTATCCGGATGCTCATATTTTTGGTAATGCTCATGTTCATTATTACGCTTGTGTTTTTAATGATACAAAAATTTATGATAATGCGAAAATTTCCGGATATGCTTGTATTTTTCCAAATGTAAAGATTTTTCGCAATGCGGTCATTAAAGGTGACACTTGGGTTCGCAATAATATTGAAGTCTGTAGTAAAGAAATTGTCTATAATGACCAGTCTATAAAAGACGCTGCGTAAATAATGCGCGGGCGCGGCGGGGGCGCCCCTCTTTTAAACATTTCATTTTTAAATTTATCAAATATGAACTTAGGGAGTTACCTATGAACGCTATAACTGTGTCTAAAAAATACGAATTTACTAATGAAACGCGTTGTGTGGCTGGTCATACTTTACACCGTATTAAAGCCATTAGAGATTTTGCTGATGTAAAGGCGGGCGACCTCGGCGGCTTTATTGAAAAGGAAAGTAACTTATCACATGATGGTAATTGCTGGGTAGCTAATGAGGCTTGTGTTTATAATAATGCTCTTGTTTCTGATAATGCTACTGTTTTTAATTATGCTAGTGTTTTCGATAATGCAACGGTTTGTGATAATGCAAAGGTATTTGATTTTGCTAGTGTTTATGACAATGCAAAAATACATGATAATGCCTTGGTTTTTGGATATGCTTTTGTTTACAAACATGCTCATGTTTTTAATAACGCCGCTGTATGTGATAAGGCTGTTATAAGAGACAATGCAAAAGTCTATGGGAATGCTTTTATTAATTGGTATACACGTATTGAAGACAATGAAACGATTAATCTTGCATCTCAAATTTCTGATGACGCTTGTGTCTCTTTACCTATAACAAAAAAATACGAATTTACGAATGAAACGCGTTGTGTGGCTGGTCATACTTTACACCGCATTAAAGCCATTAGAGATTTTGCTGATGTAAAGACTGGTGATTTAGGTGGTTTTATCGAAAATGAAAGCAATCTCTCTCATGATGGCAATTGCTGGGTCTATGATAATGCTACCGTTTTTTGGGAAGCTGTCGTTTCTGACAATGCAAAAATACATGATAATGCTTGTATTAATAGAAATGCTAAAGTTTATGGCAATGCCGTTGTTAATGATGATGCATGGATTTTCGGTGCAAATGCTCATGTGTATGGCAATGCAAAAATTAATGACAATGCTATCGTTCGTGGTCAAGTTTATGACAATGCCTTTGTTTGTAATAAAGCTAATATCATTTTTGATGCAAAAATCTCTGACAATGCGAAAATTGCTGATAATGCTTATGTAAGGGGCTTTGTTTATGGCAATGCAAAAATATTAGGCTCTGCTCGTATTGATTGGGCTGCTCATGTTTACGATAATGCCGTCGTTTCTGACAATGTATATGTTTGTTACTTAGTAAAAATCTTTGGCAATGCTATAGTTGATGGCAATCAAAAAATTTATGATGATATTGGTAATAATAACAAAACCATAAATGAAGCTGCTTAAATAAAGCATGGGCGTTGTGGGGGCGCCTGCTTTCCAATCCAATTTTCCATTTCAAATTTTAGAAAACGTTTATCACATTAGATTGTGAGGGTACTCCTATGTGCAAAAAATACGAATTAACCAGTGAAATTAAAAAAATCAAACATGCACTTACTCGAAATATTATAAATCTTTACCGCATTCGTGCTTTAAAAAATTTCGATGATGTTAAGGCTGGGGATTTAGGGGGCTTTATTGAAAAGGAAGCTAATCTATCCCATGATGGCAATTGCTGGGTCTATGATGAGGCTTGTGTCTATGGTCATGCAAGGGTGTATGATGATGCAAAAATACGGCATTATTCGCAAGTCTGTGGTCAAGTTTATGGCAATGCTGAGGTCTATGGAAAAGCTTTTATCTCTCAATATGCTAAAGTTTATGACCATGCTTTTGTCTATGGCAATGCTCATGTTTATGGCAATATTTATGGGTATGCTCATGTGAATGGTAGTGCCCGCATTCTTGCTGATGCTCATATTTATGATCATGCGCATGTTTCTTATGATGCTACGGTTTTTAGTTATGCACGCGTTTATGGTCATGCCAAGGTTTGTGGCTCTGCTTGCATTTATAGCCATGCAAAAATTTATAATTATGCTGTTATTAATGGTCGTGCTAAAATTTATGGCAAGGTTTATGGAAATGCTTGTGTGAGTGGCTCTTGTGAGATTTATGGCTCTGTTTATGGCAATGCTAAAATCTCATATTGTGCAACGATCTGGGGGCGTGCTTATGGCAATGCAAAAATCAATAAAAAAAGCAAAGTAAGGTTGGTTCCAAAAAATTGTGAGGTGTATGAAAGGGATAATGTTGTCAATATAACTGATAAAACAGAATAAAGAACGGCGTGGGGGACGTGCCTTCTTTATGGTTATAAACGCATATAAAATGCATTGCTTAATACACATATCATAAAAGATAGCATTCATAAAAGAAAGCCGTGCCAAGTGATATGACGCGGCTTTCAAATAGCGTTTTTTATTGATTAAAATGAATCATCCACAATGGAGTAATCAGTGCATATATACAAAACGTATCATATTGCAAGCGCTCTATGAGAGATATGAAAACGTATCAAAAGGAATGTAAATGATGCATATGATCTTTAATCACTCATTTGAATGAGAGAGCCTATAAAACGCTTGTTATGGCTATCAAACGTATCAAACCTATCAAAACGCTCGGTAGCTTTATCAATCCAATCAAAAGCAAATGCCTATTAGACTAATGTCTTTTTTAAAACGTTCTTTTTACATTTACGAGCGTTAGTTTTCAAAAGCATCTTTTCATAAGATAAATAAACAAACGCTTTTATAAAGTGTAAGGTTTTTAAGATTTTGCTCTGCTGTGAAATCTAGATCTTCGTTTTTCATAAATGAAACGTTCTTAAGAGCAAATGATAACTAAGTTATAACTGTAATAAAAAAGAGTTTTAACGTTTCTTATAAAGATCTCATTTTATGTTTCAAACGTTTAAACGTGCACTTAAAGAGGTTCTCATAAGCGTATTTGTACTTTTCATTAAAACCTAATTTCTTTAAATATTAGCCGGTCCATTTTTGGAGGCATTATCTTAGAATAGAGCATTCTTAAATATTACAGCTTTTGACTCAAAATTGAGTAAAAACCCATACCTTATGATGTTACAATGGTTTTGAAGTTTGTTTGCTTATCTTTGTCTTAATAGCTGCCCCCAAATTTGGAAAGAGCTCTTTTGGTTTCGTATTTTTAAACTATAACTTTTAAAACGTTTTTAGTACCAAATCTAAAGTAGATAGTTATTCTACTGCCATGGCATTATTTGCCTCCATTTTTTTGTGGAAGCGAATAGTTCCGTTCTTAAAGACTAGCCTGCAATCTATTCATTAAAAGGCTTTTCATTTCATGAGATATAGCGTTTTGAATTTCATGACCTTTATTTCCTACCGCGGTAAAAAATACCGTGGTTATAAAATCGATCTTGTCTTTAAATCCTTTTATGCAATCTTTATAAACTAAACCTATAAGCTTATGACCGTTTCAAACGATTATTCCTTTGAAGGTTTAGCTCAAAAAAGAGCAAAACTCATACCATTTTTTAAACCTATACAATTTATGTTATCGATATTTTCAAACGACTAAATTTTTAAATAATGTGATTTGTGCTGTGATAAAAACGTACCATAAAATTTATGAACTGTTATGAATGATATCTGCTTTTCATTTCATTTGAACGTTTACATGCGTTATAATATTTGCATCATGATTTGCTTTTTACAGTCTATTCATCCATGGCAATCTTATATAAAAAATGGTCAAATGAATCATGCATAAAAAGATGGATTCTTGAGTGGATTCATATAAAATAATTTCACACAACCTATTGACTTTATTGTGTTTTTTAGTATTATATCTTGAATGACCGACACTAAGTGCGAAAGTGTTCTCTTATGACGATAAACATCTCGCTTTACAGGTATCGGTCCTCCGGTCTTAACCCGAATATAATGACGTGTCATCAAAATACCTTTCTGTGAGGAATATTATTATTGACATTATACATTATGTGTATTACAGTACACTAATGGTGTTTATTCATAAAACGATAGAATTTGATACTTGGCTTAAGAAACTTAAAGATAAAAGCGTTAAGGCTATTATTCTTCAACGTGTTATACGCTTAAAACAAGGTCTTCTCGGTGATGTTAAATTCTTTAATGGCATAGGTGAATTACGTATCCACTATGGTGCTGGTTATCGAATTTATTTTATCCAAAAAGGCTCTGATTTTATCCTTTTGTTATGCGGTGGAGATAAATCAACGCAGAAAAGGGATATCGAACAAGCATTAAAGTTAAAAGAGGAGTACAGTGATGAAAATAACCCCATTTAAACCAGAAGAATATCTTGAAGACATTGAAGTACAACAAGCATTTCTCAATGAAGCCTTCAAAACTGGTGATGCTGCTCATATAGCGGATGCCATTGGTATTGTTGCTCGCTCTCAAAATATGCGTGCTTTAGCAAAAGAAACCAATCGAGAACGCAGTGGATTATACCGCTCTTTAAGCAAAACAGGTGACCCTAAACTTTCTACCTTAGTCGCTGTCTTATCTGCCCTTAATTTACAACTCTCTGTACAATCTGCTAATTCATAAACTGAGAGGAGTTAATAGATATCTCCTCTCAATTTTAGTGATTGGTTACGAATTCAACGACTATACTTGCTTGACCAGCTTGTACCGTTTTGTCCGCTTTAGCATAGAGAGTAAGTTCTTCATCATAAGGGACAAATTCCTTCTGATTGGTGGGCTTAACTTCTTTGACTGCCTGCTGTTTGATTTCTGCTTCCCCAAACTCAGTCCCTCCAGCAGTGCTGCCTATTTTTACCTTCGTGTCCGAAAATGCTGTCTTAACATATACTTTGATCGAAGTAATCAAAGCACCACGAGGTAGCGTACCTATTCTCATAGCGTTTTCTTTATCTTCATAGCTAAAATTAAGCCGCAAAAAGCTTACCTGCTGCGTATGAAGACTTCTCCCTTGCAAGGGGTGGTAAATAATCTGCCATGTCTTATCCCCTCAATGATTTGTCACGAATTGCACAACCACAATACATTCACCAGCATCAGTGGTTTTGTCTCGTGTTGCATAAAGGGTCATCTCCTTATCATCTGCAACAAAAGACTTTTGATCTGTTGGCGTAAAATCTTGCGTGCCTTGGGCTTTGATGTCTTTTTCACTGAACTCATTGCCTCCATAGGTGCTGCCTATCTTTAATTTTGCCTCAGAAAACGCGGTCTTGACAAAAGCCTTCATCGAAGTGATCAAAGCGCCACGAGGCAAAATTCCGATTTTTTCCGTAAGATGCTTATCTTTATGCGAGATATTCAAACGTAAGAAACTCACCTGTTGGGTGTGAAGATTTCTTCCCTGTAATGGAGGTGGTAATTGATCTGCCATGTCTTGTTTTCTCCCTATGATTAATTATCAGGTTCACCACTGTAGGTGGGGATAACAATCGTTCCAAAATCTTGCGCTGCTTGAGAGCTATTTGGAAATTTGAAACGGGTTTTCTTCATGCCAATCAGTGTTTTCGCAGACAAACCATAGTAACGTTGATAGTCGAAATGCTCTTCCACCAATTGATAGCGATTGACATTGCGATTGTTCCCAAAAGCCATAACGATACTTTGTGCTCCAAGAAAAACAGCACGACGCACGCTTTTTTTCGCTGCACGATTTGTCGAGTTAACACCATGGGTAACATGTTCAGATTCACGTAAAATCACACCATTATACATGCCTAAAGAACCATCAAAGATTGGATTTTTGGAACGCGAACCGGTATAAGCAGCTTTCTGAATATCAAGCCATTGACCAGTCTCTGTATTGGTGCGCAATTGCATCACTTGTGTTGGATGCAAATAGAGTACATAAACACTCTCCCCATTCACACGCACTGGTCGAATTTTGGGATTAGCAAGTTTTGCCATTTTTACAGCTTCATCAATAAGCTTCAAACTAAAGCTATGTTTGTCTGCTTCACTTAGATCTTCATCCTTGGTTTTCTCATCTGGACGGATAATTCGCTTACTACTTGGTGCAAGAGGTTCATTAAATCCATAATGCACATTCTCGATATCTATCATCCGATCTTCAAAAGAGATTGTCCTTGCTGTATATCCGCAAGCTTGAATGAAAAACATCAAGCTTAAGCGATCTGCATACCAATCAACTAAGCCATCTTTTGCTTCGTCACGCAAATCAAACGTTGTACGTTGTTGCGCTATACTACCTTCATTTTCTACACGAACTGCATGCGAAAGTTCGTCAATATATAGTCTGTCATGAAGGAATTGTAATGCCTCTTCATTCCCCTCAAGCGTCTGTCCTGAGGTAACACCCCGTCCCAAAAGCTGTGTACGTAAGCTAAATGTAACACAATCCCCTCTTCCTTTCTGCATTTCGGTTTTTAGTTGAATAATGCTGTTTGAACCCTTGCCTATAAGGGGGGCAATAGGTATCGCCTTTGAAACTTCTGTATTTAATAATTTTGACCACGTGCTTATCGCATGAGGATCATCTGCTCTAACTGTTGTTAATGCCATTGATTTTACCTTTCTTTGCTGTAAAAAAACCGGCTTAAAAGCCGGACCATAACCCTGCATAAAACAGGCTAATTTCTATAAAAATGCACTCTTAATACCCGTTACCAGCACCATGCAATTGCCGAAAAATTGCTTTATTTTTCGGATTTGATATCCAAGCGTCAAATTCTTCTTCTGACATCCTATCAATGCTTGCTAAAGTGATTGGTCCAACACTCCCCCCTCCTCCAGATGCCGTTAAGGTTCTCGCAGAATTTTGCCGACTTTGAAGTTCTGCAACTTGATTATTCACTTGTAATGCTTGGTTCTGATAGCCAAGGTTTTGTGCTATTCTATAAATTTCTTCTGCCGGATTGAGATCTCTTTGTGCACAAGTCGCTACAAGCGCATGCAATTGATCTCTTATAATCGCATCTATTGTGCTTTGTTGTCCATACTCAGGATAAAGTGATGACCAAGAACTCAATTCCTTTGCGCGTGCCTCATAAAGAAAATTTGCCGCGGCATCAAAATCACTGGATTTATTTTGAAACGACTTAACAGAATTATTAAAAAATTCACCAAGACGCATATCGTGCTGCTGCTGTTCCTCAGCTTGTCTTAGCGCTTCTTTCTGTTCCCTAATATACGCATCTTGCTTTTGAATCTTATCTAACATCCACGCCACTAAACGAACAGGGTCCTCACGTAGGTCTGGGGGTGCATTTTCACCTTCAACCATTGGTGTCTGGGATTGGGGTTCATAAAGCTTGACAAGCGCTTCACGAGCTTGTTTGGCTTGTTGCTCCACACGCTGCTGTTCTATACTAGGAACAATCTCTGAAGGCTTTTCAACGGGCTGTGCAACCGGCTCTGGAGACGTGATGTCATCATTATCAATCGTTTCACCATCATAAGTGCCAGCATCAAAAGAGTTCTCATCATCAAATACCGGTGCACCAACCCTATAATCTTCATTCATAGCTTCGTTCATTTCTGCATTCATTCTTTCACCTCTCTC
>NZ_JBHIQG010000042.1:0-13245 GCF_042196425.1 Bartonella sp. AD328YNZD
TCCACAAAAGGACCATAACCCTGTTTTGATAAGCGTTTTCACATCAATTGGAAATGTTTGATCTACATGACATTGCTGAGCAAGATAAGCAATGCGGCTTTTTTTTGGTTTTGTAATTTTTCCTTTAAGAGGTTTAATCAATCCGGCGATGGCTTTTAGCAGTGTCGATTTTCCAGCGCCATTATCACCTGTTATTGCAACCAATGAACCAGCTTTTAACTTTGCTGAAAAGTTCTTTATTGCTATTCTATTCCTATAGCCTAATGTTGTCTTATTGAAGTGCAGATCCATATTTTTTACCATCGTTGCTTATTATTTTGGAAACTATGTAATAATATAACGTTTGTCAACAAAATGTTATATTATTACATAGTTTTGAGTACTGAAAATTTTAGTGGGAAGATCGTGGAAAATTAAAAATAATAATTGAATTCACCTTGACGAAAGAGAGAGAGTATATACTATATATAGTATCAAAATGATTGGTGATTCTAAATAAGCACAAGAGAGGGTGTTAGTGTGTTTCGTTTGGTATCTAAGTTATTTCCATTATTGTAAAGAGTTTATTGGCCAAAGGTATAGCAGTATTTTTACTGAAGAGTCTCTTTTGGAAGGATTCCCTTTCGTTTTTGTAATTGATTTTTGCCGTAAAAGAGTAAACTAGAGCTCTTGAAAAACGGTGGTTTAGAACGTTAGTTTTTTAGACAGCAGGAGGGAATTGTAATGCAAGCAAAAGATTGTTTTATAACTAGGGGGCTTTGCCATTTAAGTTGTAGAATAATCGCTTATTCTCATCATAGTTTTTGAAGTTATTTGATGAGGAATTCTGTTATGTTTAGGAAGCTGTGTATTATTTGAAAATAACCACATGTTTTGCTTACAATTTCTGTTTTTTGTTATTCTTGAGTACCTATAAAATTATTAGATTGACCTTTCAGGGTTGATTGTTTGGAATTGTGAAAGTTGAAGAAAATGTCGATCACTATTTATAGTAAACCATCTTGTGTCCAATGTGATGCTACACGCCGCGCTTTTGATGCAAAAGGCATTCATTATCGTGTTGTTGATATTTCCTGTGATGAACAAGCATATAGTTTTGTTCAATCTCTGGGGTATCGTCAGGTTCCTGTCGTTGTTTGTGGTGAAAATCATTGGTCTGGTTTTAGACCAGATATGATTAGTGGTCTTTGTGCTTAATGGGGCTTATTGTTTATTATTCGAGTGCAACGGGTAATACAGAACATTTTGTCTCGCAGCTTGGTCAACGACTCTTCAAAATTGATAAAAAAAAGCCTTCTGCATTGGTTGGTGAACCTTATGTATTGGTTGTTCCTACATATGCAGATGGCGAAGGAAGAGGGGCCGTGCCAAAGGCCGTTGTCCAGTTTCTTAATGAATCTGAGAACCGAAAATTAATTTGTGGTGTTATTGGCGGTGGGAATCGTAATTTTGGTCGCTATTATAATTTAGCAAGTAAAATTATTGCTGAAAAATGTTGTGTCCCTTGCCTTTATCGTTTTGAGCTGCGTGGAACTGATGAAGACGTTATCTATGTAAAAAAGGGATTGGAAAGATTTTGGAAACAATTGGTATAGGACAATCGCAGAAATCGGATCAGGTTACTGATTATCATGCGTTGAATGCAATGCTTAATCTTTATGATGAAAATGGTCATATTCAATTTGATATGGATCGGCTTGCTGCGCGGCAATATTTTCTTCAGCATGTTAATCAAAATACAGTTTTTTTTCATAACCTGAAGGAAAAAATAGATTACTTAATAGAAGAAGGTTATTATGAAAAAGCTTTGTTTGAGCTTTATGATTTTTCTTTTATTAAAAAGCTTTTTAAACGTGCTTATGCATTTAAATTTCGTTTTCCTACCTTTTTAGGCGCGTTTAAGTATTATACCAGCTATACACTGAAGACTTTTGATGGGAAACGTTATCTTGAACGTTATGAAGATCGCGTCTGTCTTGTAGCTTTATATTTGGCACAAGGGAATAAAGCTCTTGCGGAAAGTTTTGTGGATGAAATTATTACAGGACGTTTTCAACCAGCAACGCCGACATTTCTAAATGCTGGCAAAAAACAACGTGGTGAATTGGTTTCGTGTTTTTTGCTACGTGTTGAAGATAATATGGAATCGATAGGTCGTTCGGTTAATTCGGCTTTGCAGCTTTCAAAACGTGGTGGAGGTGTGGCGCTTTGTTTGACCAATTTGCGGGAAGCTGGAGCGCCAATTAAGCAAATAGAAAATCAGTCCTCAGGTGTTTTACCGGTGATGAAACTCTTGGAAGATTCTTTTTCTTACGCCAATCAGCTTGGGGCACGACAGGGGGCTGGAGCTGTTTATTTGCATGCTCATCATTTAGATATTATGAAGTTTTTGGATACAAAGCGTGAAAATGCTGATGAAAAAGTTAGAATCAAAACGCTTTCGCTTGGTGTCGTTATTCCTGATATTACTTTTGAGCTTGCACGGAATAATGAGGATATGTATCTCTTCTCATCGTATGACATCGAGCGTGTTACAGGTAAACCCTTTAGCGATATTTCTTTAACGGAGCATTATCGATCCTTTGTTGATAATGCAAAGATTCGTAAAAAGAAAATAAGTGCACGCGTTTTTTTCCAGACACTAGCGGAAATTCAATTCGAGTCGGGTTATCCCTATATTTTATTTGAGGATACTGCTAATCGATCGAATCCGATAGCTGGGCGCATAAGTATGAGCAATTTATGTTCAGAAATTTTGCAGGTGAGTGAGGCGAGTGAACTGGAGACAGATTTAACGTATCGAACGATTGGAAGTGACATATCCTGTAATCTTGGATCCATGAATATTGCCAAAGCAATGGAAAGTCCTGATTTTGGACAGACCGTAGAATCTGCTGTTCGTGCTCTGACTGCTGTTTCGGATATGAGCAATATTGCTTGTGTACCTTCCATTGCGAAAGGCAATGCCGAAAGTCATGCGATTGGTTTGGGACAAATGAATTTGCATGGGTTTCTAGCGCGTGAGCAGATTTATTATGGATCTCCAGAAGCGATTGATTTTACCAATATCTACTTTTATATTGTGACATATCACGCCATACGTGCTTCCAATTTAATTGCGCGCGAACGTCAAGAAATATTTGCAGGGTTTGAAAAATCAGCTTATGCAGATGGGCGTTTTTTCGAAAAATATATTGAAAAAGAATGGAAACCGCAATTTGCGCTTGTACAAGAGCTTTTTGCACGGAACAATATTGTTATTCCAAGTCAAAATGATTGGCAGGAACTCAAAGATTTAGTTGTTGAGTATGGGTTGTATAATCGCAATCTACAGGCTGTTCCACCCACGGGATCTATTTCCTATATTAATCATGCCACTTCTTCTATTCATCCAATTGCTTCAAAAATTGAAATTCGCAAAGAGGGAAAAATTGGGCGCGTTTATTATCCCGCTCCTTATATGGATAATACGAATTTGAATTTTTACCAAGATGCTTATGAGATTGGGCCTGAAAAAATTATAGATACCTATGCTGTTGCAACACAGCATGTTGATCAAGGTCTTTCATTAACATTATTTTTTCCCGATACAGCGACCACACGTGATATTAACCGCGCACAAATTTATGCTTGGAAAAAGGGTATCAAGAGTATTTATTATGTACGATTACGGCAAGTAGCATTAAGTGGAACAGAAGTAGATGGCTGTGTTTCGTGCAGTTTATAGGAGATCATCATATGACAAAGATTACAACCAAAAATCCTGTTGTGTGTGCTGTTAATTGGAATAGATTACATGATGAGAAAGATCTTGAAGTATGGAACCGCTTAACTGGGAATTTTTGGTTACCTGAGAAGGTTCCACTTTCCAATGACATTCCCTCATGGTCAAGCTTAACGGATGAAGAACGTAAATTAACGATTCGTGTTTTTACAGGACTAACGCTTTTAGATACAATTCAAAACACTGTAGGAGCCATTTCGCTTCTGGCTGATGCGATAACAGAGCATGAGGAGGCGGTTTTGACGAATATTGCGTTTATGGAAGCGGTTCATGCACGTTCTTATTCCTCTATTTTTTCAACCCTTTGCTCGACCGTAGAAGTTGATGATGCATTTAGATGGTCGGAAGAAAATATTCATTTGCAGAAAAAGGCTAGATTAGTACTTGAACGTTATGAAGCAAATGATCCACTCAAGAAAAAAATTGCTTCTACTTTACTGGAAAGCTTTTTATTTTATTCTGGTTTTTATTTGCCCATGTATTGGGCCAGTCGCGCTAAGTTAACCAATACAGCAGATCTCATTCGACTGATCATTCGTGATGAAGCGGTTCACGGTTATTATATAGGTTATAAATTCCAATTGGGCTTTGCAAAGCTTGATGAAGCCAAAAGACAAGAAATTAAAGATTTTGCTTTTAACCTGCTCTTTGACCTTTATAACATCGAGTGCAAATATACTGAAGATCTTTATGATGCACTTGGATTGACGGAAGATGTTAAAATTTTTCTTCATTATAATGCTAACAAGGCTTTAATGAATTTAGGTTTTGAAGCTCTTTTCCCCCCTGAGGTTTGTCGTGTTAATCCCGCTATTTTGGCAGCTTTATCACCAAACTCTGACGAAAATCATGACTTTTTTTCAGGGGCTGGTTCTTCTTATGTCATTGGCAAGGCGGTTGCTACCACGGATGATGATTGGGAATTTTAATGTTTGCATGCAAATAGAAGTGCGCGGGGTATTCCACTGAGGTCTTTGCGCATTTCTAAGCATTGAAAGCCATTTGTTTCAAACAAATTGCAAACTTCTTTTTCTTGAGAGTAACCAATTTCAACAGCGATAGTGCCGTTTTCTTTTAAGTAGTTGGCTGCTTCATGGGCGAGCTTACGATAAAAATCAAGACCATCTTTTCCACCGATAAGAGCGCGCAATGGATCATGTAAGCGCACTTCTTTTGCAAGTTTTTTGATATCTTTTGCGGGGATATAAGGTGGATTGGAAACAATGAAATCAAAGCGACCAGTGACAGAATTAAACCAATCGCTAAGAAGAGGTGTGAAGCGATGTATTACTTCAGCATTTTTTGCATTTTTTGTCGCTGTTTTAAGGGCATCTTCAGAAATATCGACAGCGACTGCATAGGATTGTGGAATGTGTTTAAGAATGGCAATGGCAATGGCGCCACTTCCTGTCCCCATATCAAGGAGTGTTATTTTTCTCGAATTTTCGACATATTTTTTGAGGAAAGGGAGAACAAGATCTATCAACGTTTCTGTATCAGGACGGGGTTCTAACGTCTCTTGAGACAAAGCGAAGGATATGCCATAAAATTCTCGTTCTCCTATAATACGGTAGACGGGTTCGCCTGCAATCCGCCGTTGGACAGCCTGTTCTATTTGTGTAATGTGCTCAGAAGATAGAGGTATATCTGGTTGAGAAATTCTTTCAGCAGCATTTATTCCTGTTATCCATTCAATGAGTATTTTCGCATCGAGATTGGCTTCAGAAATTCCTTTCATGCGCAATTTTTCTTGAGTTTGTTGGATGACATTTTTGAAAGAATATTTGTTCAATTATTGTCCATTTCCATCAGGAGTGCTGTTTGGTGATCTGAGATGAGTGCATGAATAAGCTCATCAAGATCTCCTTCCAATATGCGATCAAGCTTATACAGGGTCAGATTAATACGGTGATCCGTGATGCGTCCTTGTGGAAAATTATAGGTACGAATACGTTCTGAACGATCACCAGAACCAACTTGGCTCTTACGGGAAGCTGAACGTTCATTTTCCGCTTTTTGTCGTTCGATATCGAATAAGCGTGCCCGTAAAATTTGAAGGGCTCGTGCTCTGTTTTGATGTTGTGATTTTTCTGCTTGTACGACCATAATTCCTGTTGGAATATGCGTGATACGAACAGCTGAATCCGTTGTATTAACATGCTGTCCTCCTGCTCCAGATGCACGCATTGTGTCGATACGAATATCTTCAGGACGAATATCAATATCAATATCTTCAGCCTCTGGAAGTACAGCAACGGTAGCAGCAGATGTATGGATACGTCCACCTGTCTCTGTTTCAGGGATGCGTTGCACACGATGGACACCTGATTCATATTTCAATTTAGAAAAGACACCTTTTCCTGAAATGCTAGCAATAATCTCTTTATATCCGCCAACTTCCCCCTCACTGAGTGAAATAACTTCTACTTTCCAATGGTGAGCATGGGCATAACGTTCATACATGCGAAAAAGATCACCGGAAAAAAGTGCTGCTTCTGATCCACCCGTTCCTGCTCGAATTTCAATAATAGCGCTTTTTTCATCAGCAACATCTTTAGGCAAAAGCAGAATCTGGAGTTCTTTTTCAAATTGCTCTCCTTTTTTATATAACGATGGTAGCTCTTCCTGGGCAAGGTTACGCATCTCTATATCTGTTTGTTTATCGTTGATAATCGCTTCTAATTCTGTAATCTCTCCGTAAAGAGCATTTAATGCGCGTATAGAGGTAATAACGGGTTGTAGTTCTGCATATTCAGAAGCTAATTTGACATATGTTTCAGCATTTGGATTTGTTGTCATTTGGCTTTCAATTATTTCAAAGCGCTTTTCAAGCTGTTTCATACGATCTTGTGGCAAAGAAACCATGATAATATTGGCCTAATTTTTCATAATACAATTTTTATAATATTTTTTTGCAATGATTTTTTGTGATAATATCGGCAATGAATTACCGTATAGCATCATACAAAAAGAGGTAATAAAGCAATTCTTTTTTTTTGCCAATGAAAACTATTATATTTTAAAGGTAAATTTTTATAAAATTTGATTTGCCTGAGGTATTTTATCTAATGATATATAATCATTTTTTTAAGAGTTTTTTTTTCCGTAAAGTTCAAGGCGATGATGAATAATATCATAGCCAAGGGATTTTGCAATTTCCTCTTGCAGCTTTTCAATAACATCAGAATGAAACTCGATAACTTGTCCTGTTTCTATATCAATAAGATGATCATGATGTTGCCCATCTGCTTGCTCAAAACGAGATGGACCACCACTAAAGCTATGGCGATGAATTGTTCCATTTCCTTCTAATATTTTCATGGTTCGATAAACCGTTGAGAGTGAAATATTCGAATCTATTTTGTTTGCACGCTGAAAAATTTCAAATGCATTGGGATGATCATTTGTATCCGTCAAAATATCAAGAATAACACGTCGTTGACGTGTTACTCTTAAACCAGCTGTGCGCAATTCTTGCTCATAATTTCGCTTTTTATTCATTTGCATAGTTTACTTTTCAAACAAAGGCTCCATGACAGTGTTTGTATTTTTTCTCTGAACCGCAAGGACAACGCTCATTACGTCCAACTTTTCCCCATGTGGTTATATCGTTAGGGTCACGATCTTGTGGATTAACAAATCTATTTTCTTGTGATCGTGCCCATAAGGTGGGAGCATTTTCTTGACTTTGATCATTAAAGACGGATGAAACAGCATCCGTTTGCTCAGGCATGGTTGGTTCTGTGGGTTGTTGAATAATTTCAAAGCGCATAAGTTTAGAAGTGACAATTCTGCGCAAATTTTTCAACATACTTTGAAAGAGTTCAAATGATTCTGTCTTATATTCATTGAGTGGATCCCGCTGCGCATAACCACGAAACCCAACAACAGAACGCAAATGGTCTAAACTTACCAGATGTTCACGCCATAACGTGTCAATAGTTTCGAGCAATACTGCTTTGTGAAAATAAGCCATAACTTCTGGAGAATATCGTTCAGTACGATCATTTTCAAGTTTTGTAACAGCATCTGATACACGCTCTAGAATTTGCTCCTCGGCAATTCCATCTTCTTTTACCCATTCTTCCACTGGAAGCTCAAGATTAAAGAGTTGTTGAAGCTCTTCTTCGAGAGTTTTTGCATCCCATTTTTCAGAATATGTCCCTGATGGAATATAAGCCTCTACGAGATCCTCTACGACTTCATTACGCATTTCAAGGATCATTTCTGATAAATCATCTGCATTCATGACCTCCATACGCTGTTCAAAAATAACTTTGCGTTGATCATTCATGACATCATCATATTTTAGCAGATTTTTACGAATTTCAAAGTTTCGTGCTTCGACCTTTTTTTGTGCTTTTTCAAGGGCTTTATTAATCCATGGATGGATAATAGCTTCATTTTCTTTCAATCCAAGTTTTTGTAGCATACCATCCATACGGTTGGAGCCAAAGATACGCATAAGATCATCTTGAAGAGAGAGAAAGAATTTTGAGCGACCAGGATCGCCTTGGCGACCAGAACGTCCACGAAGCTGGTTATCAATACGACGGCTTTCATGACGTTCAGTAGCGATAACGTAAAGCCCTCCAGCCGCTAAAGCTTTTTCTTTAAGTTGCTTGACATCTTTTTTTATTTCTTCAATTTTAGCTGTCCGCTCTGGACCTTCGGGGATATCCTGTAACTCTTGTCGAATGCGCATTTCAACATTACCACCAAGTTGTATATCCGTACCGCGTCCTGCCATGTTGGTTGCAATGGTGAGAGCTCTAGGAACTCCTGCTTGCGCAATGATATATGCTTCTTGTTCGTGATAGCGAGCATTTAAGACTCTAAAATCGGTAATGCCTTCTTTTCGCAAACGTTCTGCCAATTGTTCTGATTTTTCAATAGAGGTTGTTCCAACAAGAATAGGCTGTTCTTTTTCGTGTGCTTGACGGATATCACGCACAATTGCCCGATATTTCTCTTCTGCTGTTCGATAAATCTCATCATCTTCATCAATACGTTGTATTGGCAAATTTGTAGGAACTTCGACAACGTCAAGACCATAAATATTTCTGAATTCTTCGGCTTCTGTTGTTGCAGTTCCAGTCATGCCAGATAATTTTCTATACATACGGAAGTAATTTTGGAAAGTGATGGAAGCAAGTGTCTGGTTTTCTGGTTGAATAGCAACATGCTCTTTAGCTTCTAAAGCTTGATGAAGTCCTTCAGAATAACGCCGCCCAGGCATCATTCGCCCTGTAAATTCGTCAATAATAACGATCTCATCATTGCGAACAATATAATCTTTATCGCGAGCAAACAGTTTATGAGCTTTTAGAGCATTATTGACATGATGAACGATAGCGACATTTTCTATGTCATAAAGACTCTCACCTTTAAGATGCCCAGCTTGTTCGAGCATTTTTTCAATTTTTTCAGTACCAACTTCGGTAAAGGTCGTTGTTTTTTGTTTTTCGTCTATTTCATAGTCTTCTGGAGTTAAGGCAGGAATAAATGTATCAATAAGGTTATAGAAGTCAGTACGATCTTCTAGAGGACCAGAAATAATAAGGGGGGTACGGGCTTCATCAATAAGAATCGAATCAACTTCATCAACAATTGCGTAATGATGTCCACGTTGGACCATTTGACTATGATCGAAGGCCATATTATCACGCAAATAGTCAAAACCTAGTTCATTATTTGTGGCATAGGTGATGTCGCATGCATATGCCTCTCGGCGGGCTTCACTATCAAGATCATGAAGAATCACGCCTGTTGTAAGCCCTAGAAAACTAAAAATTTTCCCCATTGTTTCAGCATCACGACTGGCGAGATAATCGTTTACTGTCACAACATGAACGCCTTTACCTTCCAATGCATTGAGATAAATTGGTAGAGTTGCCATTAATGTTTTACCTTCACCAGTACGCATTTCAGCTATGCCGCAGTCGTGAAGGACCATTCCACCAATAAGTTGTACGTCAAAAGGACGCATGTCATAAACACGTTTTGCTGCTTCACGAACAGTTGCGAAAGCTTCTGGTAAGAGCAAATCAATACTTTCACCTCCACTAAGACGTTTACGAAAGGCATCTGTTTTTTGGTAAAGCTGCTCATCACTTAATTTTACGAATTGTTCTTCCAAAGCATTAATTTGTGCAACTTTTTGGCGGAGTGCTTTGAGGCGTCGCTCATGAGCTGAACCAAAAAATTTACGTGCAAAAACACCTAAACCGACCATCACTGGCCCTTTCTTTTAATTATTGTCACTTTTGTTGGGTAATTCATACGTTTTCCCCATTCTCTACATTTTCTTTAAGTTTTCTGATATCATTAGAGATATAATGAAATGCAGATGGTACCATTATACTTGCAGGTGTGCAATTTTCCATTTTAATTGTAACGTAGAGATAAGAGGCTAAGCGCGCTATGTCAACTTTAGGTATGCTATTTAACTGATACAATACAAAGTAATTGAAGATACAATATGTCATTTTTCTCTATGATCATGTTTTTCATTTGCATTAGATAGGGTTGTAGAAACCGAGATAAAAGAACGATTTTATATTTTTTACAATGAAATTACTAATTTATTTCTCTATATTTAAAGAATAAAGTGTTATGGTAAAGAAAATTGGAATCTTGAACCTGCCTTCACTTTTAAGGAGTATATTTATGAAATTCAACTTTATCACGCTGTTTTTAGCATCAACTTTATTGGCAAGTACAAGTTTAGGGGTGAAAGCCCAAGAAGGTGTGAATTCACCATCGAATGATTTAAAAACTTTGGAGAAAGCTTCTGAAAAAGCAATTTCTCCTTCTCATGTTATGGCAGTTATTGATGGGAAAAATATTACAGCAGGTCAATTGGATGATTTAGCACTTGAAATAAATCCTAATTTAGCACGTTTTCCTGATGAACAACGTCGTATGATGGTTCTAAAAGCTTATTTAGATATGCAGGCACTTGCAAAAGAAGCAAGAAGAAAAGGTCTTGATAAGACAGAAGCTTACGATAAACGTATGGCAGTCATGCGTGATAATGTTCTTCAACAGCTTTATTTTAAACAAACGATTGTTGACAAAATATCGGATACTGATTTGGAAGCTCTTTATAAGCAAGAAGTTGCTGCTCTACCTAAGGAGGATGAGGTTAAAGCGCGTCATATTTTGGTCAAAACGAGAAAAGAAGCAGAAGCTATCATTAAGCATTTAAATAAAGGCGAAAGTTTTGAAGAGATTGCAAAGAAAAGTTCAACAGATGGTTCTGCTGCCGTTGGGGGTGATCTTGGTTATTTTAGCCATGGTCAAATGGTCAAGCCTTTTGAAGATGCCGCATTTGGTTTAAAAGTTGGCGAATACACTAAACAACCTGTTGAAAGTCCTTTTGGTTGGCATATTATTAAATTAGAGGATCGTCGTGTAAAACAACCGCCTGCATTTGATGATGTTAAAGAAATGTTGCGGACACAGCTGATAAAAAAGCGCTATCAAGAACTGATTGTTGATTTACGTAGCAAGATAGATGTGAAATACCCTGATCCTAATGTTACAAAAATCATGGAATCGCTTCATCAAAATGGGACGCTGCTTCCCGATGAGACGTCCGATGAAGAAGATACGGAATAGCTAGGAAAATAAGTAGATAGCCTCTTTAATAGATAATTTGCTAGGTTGGTTTTGTTCAAAAAATCTAGCAGTTTTCTATGAGAGGTTATTGATCTGCAATCATTTCATTTTTTTATAGAAAGCATATTGTGGTTTTGAAAATCTCTCCTTTGTCGCCTCAAAAGATCCAAGAGCTTTCTCCATTATCTGGTGTACGGATAGCAACAGCTGAAGCTGGGATTAAATATAAAGATCGTACAGATCTTCTTTTCATCATATTCGATAAGCCAGTGAATGTGGCAGGCGTTTTTACCCGTTCAAAATGTCCATCTGCTCCTGTAGAGCATTGTCGTGCATCGCTTCCTCATGGGGTTGCTAGAGCTGTTGTTGTGAATTCTGGAAATGCAAATGCTTTTACAGGAAGCAAAGGAAAGCACACAACGAATGAAATAATATATGCAGCAGCGAACGCTTTAAAGGTTAGAAAAGATGAAGTTTTTATAGCTTCCACAGGTGTTATTGGTGAGCCAATGGATGCCGCGGGTATTGTCAATCTTTTACCAAGTATGACAGAGACAGCAGAAGAGGGAAATTGGTTGGAAGCTGCAAAAGCCATAATGACAACGGACACATTTCCAAAACTTGCGACGCGCACTTTTGACTGTGGGGGAGAGTGTGTTACCATTAATGGAATTGCAAAGGGTGCTGGTATGATTGCACCCGATATGGCGACAATGCTGTCATTTGTAGTTAGTGATGCTACTATTTCTTCGGATGCACTCCAATCCATGTTATCAGAGGCAGTTGAGGGTTCTTTTAATTCAATTACTGTTGATAGTGATACCTCAACTTCAGATACGCTTATGTTGTTTGCGACAGGAAAAGAACATTTTCCCTGCATTAGATGTAAAACAGATCCGCGTTATGAAGTGTTCTCAAAGCACTTGAGTGCACTTTTGCACGAGCTCGCATTACAAGTTGTTTGTGATGGTGAAGGTGCTCGTCATTTAATTGAGGTTAATGTAATTGGTGCTACAACAAACGATGCTGCAAAAACGATTGCTTTGTCAATTGCAAATTCACCACTTGTAAAAACGGCTATTGCCGGTGAAGATGCGAATTGGGGACGGGTGGTTATGGCCGTTGGGAAGGCTGGTGTTGAAGTCGATCGTGATCTATTGATGATTTGGTTTGGTGAGCATCGTGTGGCGATCAATGGCGAACGAGATCCTGAGTATTGTGAAGAGACAATAGGTACTTATATGCAAGGTAAGCACATCACAATTCGTGTTGATATCGGTTTGGGTAATGGTACAGCGACAGTTTGGTCTTGCGATTTAACAAAAGAGTACGTTATGATCAACAGCAATTATAGAAGTTAACGGATGCATTTTATATTTAACAGCTTATTATTTTTCAGAAAAAATGAAGGATGTAAGTTCTTTTAGGAGCAGGAGGGGTATGATAGATAAAGACAGTTATCTTTATGATCCCTATTGGCGAGTAATATGTATATAAAAAGTTCCATTCTTCTTGTTGTTGCATGCGCATTGTTCGATCAGAATAATCGTGTTTTGCTAACTAAGCGTCTTGAAGGAAAATCACTAGCTGGTTTATGGGAGTTTCCTGGTGGCAAGGTTGAGCAAGGTGAAACTCCGGAAGCATCATTGATTCGTGAACTAGAGGAAGAGCTTGGTATTTATGTTCAACCAAATAATTTACACCCTTTAACATTTGCAAGTCATAGCTATAAAACATTTCATCTCTTAATGCCATTGTATCTTTGTGACCATTATGAGGGCGTTGCACAAGGACGAGAAGGGCAAAATTTAGAATGGGTTTTTATTAATGATCTTGAT
>NZ_JBHIQG010000043.1:0-13232 GCF_042196425.1 Bartonella sp. AD328YNZD
TTACTCTTTTTAATATTTTATTATAATCTGTAATTGGTAAATTCAAAATACAGCTCTAAGGCTAAGTGTTTTATATCGATCGAAGTGACTGTTGTTATATCTAACTGTTTGGACAACAAGTGTATACCAATAGACATAAAAGAATTAAGAAAAACAGGGGATAGATTAGGAAATAAACAATGTTTTTTTGAACAGAAGCCTATGCTTGTGGAAAGAGTTTTAAAATCAAATTTCTAATCTGTTTCAAAATGAGGCTGTTGTTACGTTTTTGATACTTTTTAGATGGCTTCCCCAAAGAGGCGCTATCAGAACGTAAAAAAATATTAGAAACACTCTGTAAAGTATGTTCTTTGTAGAGGCATGTTGCAAAATCTTATTTCCGAATCTTTATTTACGCATCCCGTACATTGGAAGAATACGATAATTCAATAATTTATTTATACTATAAAATTGAATGGTGGGCGTGACAGGAATTGTCCATATATCCCCGTCAATCTGATCTTTATGGATATAACGTAAAGGGCGTGTACGAACCCCTGTAAGGATAAGTAAACGCAAAGCCAGTCGTGTTATGTTTTGTGTTTTACAGAGTGACTGATAAAAAGCTGGTATATCTTTCCAATTCATCGCTGATCTATTCGTGATCTTATGGCGTTGTTTACCTAAAAGAGCGCGTGCTTTTGTTGTTGCTTGTAAATCAACATCCAGACCCAAAGCAGCCGCATGTTTGAGACAAAGATTAAGACGATTAAGAGCTCTATAAGCAGTTCCAGCTTTTGTATGCCAAATAGGAGCAATAACATTGCGTATTTCTGTTTGCGTAATCTCAGAAACGGGTAAACACCCTAATTTAGGGAGAATATGAAGTTGTAAAGGCGAAAACCAACGCCCATCTTTACCATCTCCTTTTAATTCAGCTTTCCGACTTTCAAAAGCATCTAGAGCAATATCTTTTAAATAATGGAGATTGCTTATTGCTTCACGCTTTTGTTTCTCACGTTCTTTAATAGGATCACGACCTTCGTGCAAAACAGAACGCCATTGGTTTGCCAATTCACGGGCTTGTTTTAAAGAGACATCTCGCAACGCTCCCAAGCCCATTTCACGACGACGTCCGTGAAGGGTATACCGTAAAATCCATTGAGCACCTCCATCTTTACGCTTATGAAGTAACAAGCCAGCACCATCATTATATTTGCCAGCCCCCAATGTTGCGACAGATCTTGCATTAAGACGGTTCATAAGAGCCATTTTTTACTCCTTTCTTATACAAATTTGATCCACACACTCATCCCGCTTGTGACGTGCAAATGAGTGGTTTTGATTGATTCAAGATAAGCAGATTTAAAATGAGAGAATCTTGCATTATTCGAGGGGCTAATTCAATACGAATAACGATAGATTATCATTATAAATCAATATGTTGTATCTTTAAGGAGAAAATTAGTTCCTTTATATGAAGTGATCAATGATCGTTCAGGTGATGTGGTGAATTTTTTTCGGGTGTTGCAACGCCATTATTACCCTTTCATGGATCTGTTGGAGTTCCAGGTGAGTAGCCGTGAGGCGTTTGAACGGTTACGCACCCAAGATCCCAAGACCCTGACAGATTTAGAGCGGGCATTGCGGTTTTTATATCTGCAGCGGTTGAGTTTTGGTGGCAAAGTGGCAAAACAGACGTTTGGAGTTGATCCACACCGTGGTGCACGGTTTAATAGTCTCAAACTTGAAGCCTCCTTAAAGCTTATTTACCGTCGTTTAGCAGGTGTGACCATTGAACATTTAGATTGGTTTGAGTTTATTAGGCGCTATGATCGTCCCAACATCTTGTTTTACCTTGATCCGCCTTATTGGGGTGTTGAGGATTACTATGGCAAGGATTTGTTTAAGCGAGAGGATTATCAGAGGATGTCCACACTGCTTGCACAATTAAAGGGAAAGTTTCTTCTGTTACTCAATGATGTGCCGGAGATTCGCAAAAGCTTTAGCCCATTTAAGATAAAAGAGGTCACCATATCTTATACATGCAGTTCAAATAATCCAATTCCAGCTCAAGAGCTCATCATCTCAAATTGCGACTTTTAGCAAAGGAGAAAAAGCTGCCTTAAAGGGTCTTTAAATGATCTTTGAAAGGTCTTTGAAGCCCCTTTGAAAACCCCTTTAATTTTTTAAAAAAGACGTGAATTTTAAAAATGAATTGCTGCAAAACCTGCTGTCAAATTCTGCAAAACCTGCTGACAAGCTACATACAAGACATATAGAATCAATAATTTATAGCACGACAAAAGTGCTGTGGCGGAGGGGGTAGGAATGCTATATTTATATAAAATCAATAGATTATATAGAAGTTCGGGAATTTTGATTCCGTTGATTCTTTTAACTTATTTTCTGCCTATCCCGAACCTTTTTAGAGCTTATTCTCGATCATTTAGTTCTAAATTTATCTTTTATTTTCTCTTCTTTCAGATATTAAGAAAGATGGCTGTGAGAGAAGGAATTGTGTTAGAGATCTGCTAGGGTTATTGTGTTTCAAAGGTTGCTTTTTAACACCTTTTGAACTATATTACCACCTTATTGTAAGGTAGGAGTATAGTCATGGCTACAACTGTTAAACTGTCTGATGATCTCATTAATGAGGCTAAGCGTTACGCGTCTGTTTATAGCCGCTCGGTTCCTAAGCAAATTGAATATTGGTCGCGTATGGGCAAAATAGCCGAAGAAAATCCAGATCTCTCCTTTCAATTTATTCAAGCAATCTTACTTGGACAACAAGAAAATGCAGATGGCGATGTAACAGCATTCGAATTTGGCTGAATCTATGCAAGTTTTACAAACCCATTCATTTAAAAAAACTGTCAAAAAACTGCATGCCAACCAAAAACAAGATCTAGATCAAGCTGTTCGCGTCATTATGAAAACGCCCACCATTGGTCAAGCCAAAACAGGTGATCTTTCTGGTGTTTTTGTCTATAAATTTAAAATGGCCAAGCAATTGACGCTGCTTGCTTACAGCTATGAAGATCACACGATTACTTTGACCTTATTAGCACTTGGCTCTCATGAAAATTTTTACCGAGATCTTAAAGCATAATATATTTTACAACTTAATAGAGGCACACAGCATTAATTTTACTAAAGTTCTCCAGTGCTAGAGGTATTAAACCAAAATTTATAGACATGATCAAGCTATATTGGGCACCTAATTGCGGCATAATATTTTTAGCTAAACCGATTGGAGGACTTTGCAGCAAAGGAGTACAGCGCTCATCTGCTATTACATACCTCTAACTTGAGTTAAAAACAAAGCTCTTCCGTACACCCCAACAAATGGCTTTGTCATGATAGAACTTTATTAGATTAGAGGTAAGTCAGTAGCATCTGTTATAAATTTAACGCTTCGCACTTTCCTCGGTAAATTCAAGCCGCAAAATACTAAATACAACTAAGTCCTATAGCTCAATGCGTACATAATCATGCATGGTGTTTCTACGCTCAACAAGTTACACCTCAGTTCTCTTGCGCAAATACGAATAAGAAGGGTTTAATTTGCTAATTTTAGCTCAGTCTTAAGTACAACGTCTGGAAAGGCTACACGTGCCTGCTGCATCAACGTAATATTAATGCCATAGAAAAATCCCTTACTATCTGCTATAGCTTCATAAGGATTGCCTATAATGTAAAAAATGAAAAATAATATAAAATAAATTTACAAAAATGATTGACTAGGATATTAAAGCACGATAACGATTCATGCAATGCAAGTCCGCAAGAGGAGATAAGGTATTGCATTTTAATTGAAGGTTTAGTTTTTAAGGAAAGTAAAAGCCTTATCAAACTAAAGCTCCGTGGGGAGGGGGCCATTACATGCAAGAACAAACATTTGTAAATTATAAGAAAAATGCTTATGAATTGGGCGTGGAGCGTTTACGCTCTATGGAATTGGTCTAGACCCCTTCAATTCTTGAAGAAATGGCCGATATTGCCCCTGATCTCGCAAAATTCATCATCTCTTTTGTGTATGGAGAAATTTATGAGCGACCTCACTTAACAAGCCGTATTCGGCAGCTTGCCACCGTTGCCATCTTTGCAACTCTCGGTAATGCAAGACGGCAACTCAAATTCCACCTTACCAGTGCTCTTAATATTGGGTGTAGTCCTGCTGAGCTGATTGAAGTAATGATACAATTGGCACTTTATGCAGGGTTTCCAGCAGCCTTAAATAGTGTTTTTGCTGCAAAAGAGGTCTTTGATGAAAAGCAACTAGACTTCATATCTAGTTGCGGCTCGCCATTAGTATGCGAGGATCGCTACGAATCTGGACTGAAGGCACTAGAACGTATTGATGGCCCCGATGGACAAATGATTATTAAGACACTGGGTAGCATTGCTCCAGACTTAGCTCGTTTTGTTGTTGAGTTTGGGTTTGGTGATATCTACACACGGCCTATCCTCAACTTCTTTGAACGGGAAATTATAACGGTGGCAGCGTTAGGAACTGCGATTCCACAGCTGAAGCTGCATATACAGGGTCTGCTTAATGTAGGTGGCACGCCCGAACAGGTGATTGAATTAGCAATTCACATTGCTCCTTATGCAGGCTTTCCTGCAGCGATTAATGTCGTTGAAATTGCTAAAGAAGTTTTTGCCTCACGCAAGGAGACATAGAGAAATTTATTTGCCAGCAACATCATTATTATCAAAAGCGTGATACTTACGAATTTAATTTTTTTCTTAATTTCAAGGAGAATTTAATGTCTACACCGTATCTTTTAATTACAGAAATATATCCTAAAGAAAACCAAACTCTTACAGTAGCTAAGAAATGGAGGCAGATCACAGCAGAAAAATCTGAGCAGCAGGCTACGGTGTTTGTATCTCTTTGATAATAGGACTGTTCTGCAGTTGAGAGCCTTGCCCTCATTAAAACAGATTGAGAGCTTGCCGGGGATATGGGAGCTTGAATTAAAATTATTGGGAGAAGATCTTGTGAACGACTTTCGTCGTCAACTTTTGACCTATGTTGAATCGGTAAAAGTGCTCAAGCAGTCTTTGCCTAGCACACCGTATCTGCAGCTGCGTCATATTGAGGTTCCTCCAAGCCGTTTTACTTCCTACCGCCAATGGCGAGACAAAACCATTTTTGACCTTAGTACGCAAGGTATCTGAGGTTGAAGAGTTTATTGCTTATCATTCCATCATTAGTACAGAGCTGGGTGTTATGTTTCTCTCCGGTTTTTCTGTTGATCCTGAGATCTATAAGAGCCTTTTTTCTTCTCCGCGCTATCAAGAGATAATTAAAAAGGCCGGAGACAATTTTATCACGGGTGGAGAAGGTGGACTTTATACAAAAATTTACAAACGCTTTATTAATTAACAACGAACTACGGCGACAGCTGTAAAACTAAGCTACAGCTTTTGGTTTGAGTGGAGGGTAGTGATTGCTAAAAATGAGCGCTTACTCTTCTATAATATTACCGAAAAGCCATGTATGTTTTAAGTAATGTAATTATTTTGGTAAATTTTTGCTTATATTTGATCAATAACGTAGTTACCGATTTTTAAAGCCATATAATAATTTTATGAAGAGTATGTTTTTATTTCAAATAAATCAAAGAGATATAAAAAGAGAGTTAAAATTAGTTATAATTTTGAGGCAGGGAGCACAATGAAAAATACATCTAATAAGAAAATTTTTATAGTTGGCAATAAATTTCATGAATTTAGTATACATGAAAACGTTAAGACTTTTGGGGAAATTTTAGAGATGATACGTACAAATTCCTTTGCCAATTTACCTAGTAATAGTCAACTTGTTAGCGGTCAAGGGTTAACAGAAGTTCAAGCTCAAGCTCTTTATGACCAAGGACTATATCCACTCGCAGCCCACGGGATTGATATTTCTCCTCTACTACAGCGTCCACTTCGCGTTAGCCGCCTGCAAAGTCATAAGCACTACATCAGAAATGCGATTATCTCTCACCCGAAACGTTTAGATGAGCATAATTTTGAATCTCACTTAATATTGGATGAACGGTCAGAACTAATGAATGATCATCAAACTGGACAACATATACAAGGTATGGTGTTGATTGAAGCAGCTCGTCAAATGTTTTTAGCAGTTACTGAGGAATATTTTATCGGAGATAACTGGACGGAGCTGTATTACTTTGTGTTAAATAGCCTGGCTGCCAATTTTACAGGGTTTGTATTCCCTCTTGACGTTGTTTTTAACTATCGAATTAACTCTAGCGATATATCCAGATTATCTCGCCTTCACTTCGATATAACTATATCAGTTAACCAAGGCGACACGAGCGTCGCTACTCTTTCCTTTCAGTTTACTGCTTATCATGCAGAAAAACTAAAGAAGAATGAACACAAACAAGCGATTAAATTTCTTAACAAGCAAACAGGTAGGGACTCTGTCTCGCGGAAAGCTGAGAACCTTGAAAATGTTTATCTTGCGTAGAGGCATTATCTATGAAAACAATAATGTACGAACTAAGTTTGACTACACAAGGACCGACTTATTCCCCGAGCGAAGTAATGGATGAAAAGGGAAATTTTATTGTTATTGGACAAATCAATCGCATGAATTCCCATGGAGAACTTACCTCAGAGTGGGGAAGAGCTTTGGTATAAACCTCTACTGTAACTCCTGAATTCGGCAAGAATGCTCCCTACGATATCATAAAAGAACTTTCAGATCCTCTTTCTAGTAGTGATGCCTCTCTTGTATTACATACTCTGCCCTTACCATTACCATGCAATAATTATCCAGTAATATTTGCACCAGCGCAATGCCCCAATGCGAAAAATATTTATCTGCCAAGCTATGGCTTCCATGAAGTACCAATACCAGACGCTCGAAACCAAGATGGTAGAAAGATTACTGCGCCGATAACCCTTGAACAATGGTGTAAAGCGAAAGGATCCATGGAAGTTTTCGTCCCTAACGACCAACGAACAGGACATTTTCGTTTTGAATTTTTGGGGTTAATTCCTAACAGTCTTTACACAATTATGGCACTACGGCAACATGATCTGAATCCCCATGCACCTACACGACCCAGCCCACTTGGTCTTCCCAATATACTACTGGCAGATGCTGATGGGCATGCCTTTTATCAAGCAATATTACCCAATCCGTTTCCATCTGTGAACGATCCCTCTGCTAATCGAATAGTAAATATCGTCTTGCTTTGGATGAGTTATCAAATGAATCGAGGCGGTGCGATCGGATGGTATGGCTTAGGAGGGGATGTCCACGCGCAGCTAAAGCTCAAAAAAACAGGTTTCTGGGAATTCACAACAAAGGATTAATATTACGAATAAATCATATCCATGCTTATAAAGAACAAACAACATTATAAAGTATTTAATTTTTTTTGAAGGGAGAAATTAATAATGAGTCTTGCGTATGCATTCTTCGATGTAGATGGCACCCTTATTCGGAGCAAGAGTATGCTCGCTTTCCACGATTTCTGGTATAAATCTTGGCTAGGTTTTTCAACCAACGCTCATCAAGAGGAATATGCAGATACTACTGCTATTTTACGTGCACACCATGATAACCAGAGTCCGCGCAGCGTAATAAACCGTCGCTTTTATGAATTTTTTGCCGGACGTGCTGTAGCAGAAGTAACAAGATGTGCAGAAACTTGGGCAAAGCGCGCGTTGATTAATCCTACTTTCTTAATCCAAGAAGTAGTAACAGAACTAAAATCCCATCATAGCCAAAAAATTGAGCCGGTCTTAGTATCCGGCTCTTTTATAGAAATTCTAGCCCCCATTGCAGAACATCTAAGTGTACCTTACATCTTGGACACAAAACTATTGCATGATGGGCAAAAATATAATGGCCGTTTCGTCCCTCCGCAAACGATCGGCGTTGGAAAAGCGCTTGCGATTCAGGATTTTATTGAAAAACATGGTGGTGACCTTAAGAACTGCTGGGCCTACGGTGATGATATTTCCGATGAGCATATGCTGAAGCTTGTAGGTCATCCTGTCGCTGTTATTGGCGATCCTTTGCTTGAGGCGTATGCTCACAAGCATGGTTGGCGCTGTTTAAATCTACCTAAAGAATCACAAACTCTAGCATTCTCCTCTAAAAAGGTATTTCCTTTTAATGAGACGTCTTTACATGAAATATCAGTTCTTTAGTTATTCAACCTAATCACAATAAACTTTAAGGCTATCTTATTATTTAAACAATTTAATAATACTCAATACATTAAACATAATACAGTAATACATAATGCATGGCTAAAAATAAACTAGCTGAATATTAATGATTACAACTTCAGGTATAGAAAATGCTAAACGAAATGATAAAAAACACGACCGGAATTTACTCACAACAACAGAAACGTATTTTAGTCACAGGAGGCGCTCGCGGCATCGGTAAAGCAATTGTTCTAAACTTATTGAAAAATGGTCATAAGGTAGCAAGTGCAGACATCATTGACATAGAACTACCAACCTCCATCGATACGGCAAGCTTATGTAAATTGATTGTTGATATCCGCGATAAAGAAGCCATTGACTCTTCTGTCCATAAGGTTATCTTAGAATTTGGTGGTCTTGATGTCTTAGTTAATGTAGCAAGCATTTGTTATAGTGGCGATCCAGAAACAATTGATGCTCAAGAATGTGCTGAAACATTTGATGTGAATATTAAAGGAATGTTCTATATAATAGCTGCTACTTTACCCTATCTAAAAAAGGAGATTCGCGCCGATATTTAAATATTTCATCCATATGGGGTGTAGAATACAATCCTTCTTTAATTTCATATTCTTCTTCTAAATTTGCTGTAGAGGGCTATAGTGGTGGGTTGCGCTTATGGGGAATGCCACAAAATATTCGTGTTTGTTCAATCCAAGTTGATAAAGTTAATACGGATTTTCGTCGCAATTTTAAAGGATTCCCAGAGATACCTCCAGAGAATCTTGCCAAAATGCTTCAACCAGATGACATTGCTTCCGCGGTCAACTTTATTCTTTCCTCATCTAATACCGCACAAATTTCTTCTATACGTCTCGATGCTCCACTTTGGTATCAAATATAAGGATCTATCCAATGAAAATCACGCCCAGAATAGCTCTTGTCTTAACCCTCGTAGGAACCTTTTTTTGGGGTTCCAATTTCCAAGCCACTAAGATAGCTTTAACGACTGTTTCTCCATGGACAGCTTCTTTTGAGCGGTTTCTCATTGCCGTAATCGCCATATTTTTAATTATGATTTTCAAAGAAGGCTTGCGGTGGCATGTTTTATCGCAAAATTTTATTTCTTATATTTTCCTAGGGATTATCGGTGTGGCAGGGTTTAATGGCGCTTTATTTGTTGGCTTGCAAACGTCAAATCCCATAACAGCCTCCCTCATCATGGCGACAACCCCTATTAGTGCTAATATTATTGAAGCTATCATGAATAAATCTTTCCCAACCTGTGAGAGGGTTATAGGGATGCTCATTAGCATGTTCGGGGTCTATTTAGTCATAACAAATGGGAGATTTTTGTCTAACCATGTTTCCTTTGCCAAAGGAGATATTATGATTCTTTTAGGTTCCATTGGTTGGGCGTTCTATACCGTGGGCACGCGGTCATTTGTCAAGAACGCAACCCCGCTTGAAACAACAAGCTGGACGATGCTCTCTGGCACCGTCGCCCTTGGCGTCCTAACCTTTTTATTCGAATCCCCTTTTCAAGAAACGATGTCTATGTCCGGCGCTAGTTTATTCGCACTCCTTTGGATGGGGGTTGCAGGATCAGTTTTAGCCTACCTATTTTGGAATATTGGAATAGCGATCCGAGGTCCGGGTAAGACGGCGATATTTTTCAATTTTGTACCTATTTCAGCCTTATTGGTGCAAATCCTGTTCGGCTTCATCCCTCAAATCATGCAAATCATAGGCGTTTTTGTTACGATTTTTGGAGTTCTAATCGGACAAGGCTATATATTCAGCTTACTAGGATCTAGAAAAGCCGTTCCCAATGCGCATAAAGAGTAATATACTTTTTAAGATGAATGGAAATTGGCGTGTTATTTTTCGCTTTATCGGAACAGATGTGGAGCTTGTTGATTATCAAGATTACCATTGATGAAAGGAATGAAAACAAATGACGCATAACCCCGCCCATTCTAGTGAAGTTCTAAAAGTAGCTTTTTTAGAAGAAATGGGGATAACAATACAAAAATTAGCGTACCGTCTTCATATAAAAAAATACGTATTTATTGTCAAATAATATTTTATCTTTTTTTGATATTTTTTTGTATTTTTTAAATACGTTGTGTATTGATAATATCTTATGCTTATGAATTGCTTCTTTTATATTTATATGCGTTTAAAGCTATATTATGGGATTTAGAAACGATTGCACTGTTTTTTGAATCTATACATTTATAATATTTAAAAAGGCTCTCATAATGAGTATTTTTATCTTTATAACCTATCAGTTTTTTTACTAAATGAATTTAAATTTTTTTGTGAATTTTGTTTATAATACATTTAAAATTTAATAGCCTCTTATAGGTGCTCTCTTTATAATCAATGCGTTCATTTACAGTTTAGTTATTTGAAGCTGCTGTTTTTACGCATTTTCTATAGCTGTTATATGCTTTATAGCCATGGCATCATTTTTCATTTTCATAAGAGAAACGATAAGTAGGATAATTGTAATTTATAGACTGTTATGAAAACATCTAAAGAGAGATTGATCATTATAGAGATCAGTAAAATTCCTTTTAATAGGCTTTTGTCAGTGATGTCAGTTTTGTCAGTTCTTTTTAGACCCTCCATTATTTTTTTTGAATGGTAAAAAATTAAAATCAATATATTTCAATATGTTAATATCTTTAAAACATAACTTATATCAAGAGTACAATCTTTAAAGATAGCCAATGATGTGAATTGATTAAAACTTGTCAGTTATGTGTCAGTAAATTGAACTGACAAAAGTGATCATTTTAATGAGTCATTAAAACGTGTCTTATGAAAAGCATATGAAATTAAAAACTGATTACGTTATCAAAATCCTTTTTATGAATTTTATCAGTTCTTTTGAATGATAACCTTATGATTTATAGAATGATTACAACGTGCTTTATGAAAATCATGTGATCCTTTAAAGCCTTTCAAAAGATGGTTTGTAACTCATAAGAAATGCTATCAAGATCATTAGGTTATGAGTTTTGGGGGTGCTTTTTGTACGTATTATTTTATTTTTTAATCCAAAATAAAAATCATTATATTTCAATGCGTTAATGTTTTAAAGAAACAACCTATATTAAATACAATCTATAATATATATAAAAAGGGGTTTTGTAGGGGTTTTGGGGGTTTTAAGAACCTACAAAACCTATAAGTAATATAAGAAAATGAATATACATAACTCTTTTTAAACAAAGCTTTTGAAAAGGATAAAATTATCATTTTAGATTACGGTATAACCTCTTAAAGGCAATGTAAAAAAATCTAATTCACTTTAAGAGTGGATTTCTTAAAAGTCTTAAAGACAATCCAAATAAGAGTATCTAAAAGTGCAAGTTTTTTCTTTTTAGAATAACGCATGATAAATTATCCTTTTAAAGATTGTATGTAAACAATGTATAAAGGGGGTATAGAGTATAAAGGGATATAGAACCTATAGGTATAAGACCTTATACCCCTTATGCGTTTATCATATCCATTATGTGAGCATGCTTTATAAGTTATTCAGTTTCTCTTAATACCAAATTTGGTAGTTTTTTCACGATTTTCATGGTTTCTAAACTTACGGTAATAACCCTTTGAAACAACTCCAATGGGTAGGCAGGGTTACCAACGGTTTCAACAGCATAGCGATTGGCATCATTGACAATACCACTCTTTTTATCAGTCTTAACACACTGACGCCCCATAACCCATTCAAGAGCGGGTTTACCGTTGACGATATACTCATAAGCTTCAAGAGGGATATCTGTTATTGTGATATTGCTGTTATAAAAAACAGTTGATTTATCCTTTTCCTTACTATTCCCAGAAAATTTCATTTCTGTAACGTAGTAAAATTCTTCGGGATTAGAGATCTCAGTCTGTTTTGGATTACCCTTTTTAAATGTGACTGGATAAGGCTCTACATCTTCATAATTCACGTGCAAATGCCCCAGTTCACGCCCTGCTGTCACAAATTTCCAAAAATCATCAGCACTCTTTACGCAAGGGATACGAGGCAGTTCTTTGCATAAATTATGAGCATAACGGGCGCGGTAATCTTCCGAATGAAGTAAACCGTAAACGTAATAAAACAAATCATCTTTAGTGATTTTTTCATTAGGATAAGCCGCTTTAAAATGTGCTAATCCTTCATCAGTAATGGAATCACGTCTCTGTAAACCAGATGTTGTGTTTGCTTCTGTAAATAAATGGGATTGTTTCTCACTTTTATTTTTTAAAGATTCAGTATTTTCGTAAATATAACGTGGAAAGCATTGACCAGTATGCACTGCATGAAAATTAGGTAAAGCCTTAGTCATTAAAGTAGAAAAAACTGTTTGAGTTGCCGTACCTGTAATTTGTATTACTTGATTTTCAATCGCTTTTCCCATTGGGAATATACGAGGCATCTGTAAAACCAATTCATTGAAAATGCGATTATAATAAAGCCATTGTTGTATAAAAGGGCGATATAAACTTTGCGTGAAACATGCTTCTTCGAAGTTGAAAGTCTTTCTTTTTACCAATTCTTGTTTAAGAGCGCGACTCCAACTGATTTTTTTAGCATCTGAATTTACAAAATTGTCTACAATATTGGTACGTGTTTTACGGTCAGCATGTCCATAAGCAGCATTAAAACGTTTTACCTCACTATTATAAAAGGCTACCATATTACTCATATTTTTTGATAAAGCATCACGGCTAGAGTTGTATGTCCAAGCGTCACGATTGGTTTTTATACCACATGAAGAAGCTTCAAATAGTTTTTTATTATGCCCTTTTTTATCATCTAAGGCGAGAAACGTTTCAAAACTGTCATCACGTTGATGAATCCAATCATCATGCTTATCTGGTGTAATTATTTGCCAGCCTTGTTCACGTGTAATACCACCAACACTACCAAAGTCTTGAATCATTCCAAGTTTTTTTTCGGTAGAAAGATTATTACCAATATCATGATAGTAAATTTTACACTCTCCAGAAACATTGGGATTTTTGATAAATAGCGTTACCGCAATACCAGTCATACT
>NZ_JBHIQG010000044.1:0-13193 GCF_042196425.1 Bartonella sp. AD328YNZD
TTTGCAGGATGTTCTTTTAATTTTGGCGTTTCATCAATATCGCTTGCATAAACCTGCTGGGGATCAATCCCTATTTGCGCCAAGAGCGCCAAACGCCGTGGCGAAGCGGAGGCAAGCACCAAATAAATTTCTTGCGCAAGAGTTTCTGCCAAATGCTTTTTCCCCCACTCTTTTATGTTTTTCATTTCCACCCCTTCACAATCGGCTTTGCTCTTACCCCATTTTAAGCGCCATGGATCTCCTTATCCTTTTTCCGCGTTGATTTTACAATTTTTCAATGTCCTTTAAACGCTCACCTTTTTCACACATAAAAAGCAACTTCAAAGAGATGTTAAAAAATATAAAAATAATATTATGACTTTTACAAAAAAGCGCAAGCCGTCCATTACTTATAACGGTACGTAATGCGTCCTTTTGTCAAATCATAAGGTGTCATTTCCACCATGATTTTATCCCCCACTAACACCCGAATACGATTTTTTCGCATTCTTCCAGCGGTATGAGCAATAATTTCATGATCATTTTCCAGTTTTACACGAAACATCGCATTGGGTAAGAGTTCAGTAACGATACCAGAAAATTCTAAAACTTCTTCTTTTGACATAAACAATCATTTCCTTTACAGTGCGCATATTTTGTTAAGCTGCGCGTTATTTTTCAGCGTTCATACCCTATTTTCTTAAGTTTGTGAATAAAAATTCAACAAGAAGGAAAAGGTTTTTCTTTCACGTTTCCCAAAAATGTCACGCCACACTTTGGAAAAACAAAACTTTATCCTCTCAAATTTTACCCACCACTTTTCTCCAATTTTTATAATAATCTCGTATAGAGTAACGAGAAATTCCGCTCAATATTCGCCTCCATCAACCTTTTTTTTAATGCCTTTGAACATCCTCCACGACTTAAAAGCAATCCAAGAGCCCTCCAACATTCTCTCTCCTTCGCCTTCCACAACCGAAAGATTGTCCGCTCAAACAGATAAAAGCACCTCCTCCATACCCGATAAGAACCTTCTCTCCTTTTCTCAAAACATCCTCCATTCTTCACACACCCATTCACAACATGTTCCACCCCCTCACTCTATCCTTTACGCACCCCTTCCATCCTGCACCCATTTTTTTATTTTCTCTCCCAATACACTTTATCTAAGTCACTCTCCATTTATATTGTTCTCCCCCCCATTTCTCAAATACTCCCATCCACACGCCGCCTCTTCATCCCAACTTCTCCATTCCCAGACGCTTCATCCGCCCACCCACTCCCCTCTATTCCATGCCATAATAAAAGCATACACCACGCATAAAATCACAGCTTCCTTTTTCACGGTTCCACATTTTTACGCCTTTACGCCTTTACAGAACAAAGCCCAATGAAACGCTCACCCCTCCACGCTGCTCTATCAACACCGCTCTACACCCCAGCTTCTTACCCATCCCCCTTACAAACTTCAGATCATCCCTCCTCCAAACAACGCTGTTTCATCAGGCACGATAAGCAAGTCCTACATCCTTACGTCATCTTCATCCCTTCATCCCACCACCACCTCTTGGACACACCATCCTAACCTGTTCATACTCTCCCCCATTCCCTCTCTTCTCGAGCCAACGCCTTCCCTCCTCTTCATCTCGGGCTTTCCATTCCATCCGCAAACTCTTCTCCCCTCTCTCTCCATCCTCCATTTCTCACACACTCCCATCAACACGCCGCCTTTTCATCCCAACCTCTCCATTCCCAGACTCTTCATCCGCCCCCCACTCCCCATTTTCTCCCCTCTATTCCATGCCATGACAAAAGCATACACCACGCATAAAATCGCAGCTTCCTTTTTCACGGTTCCACGTTTTACACTTTTACAGAAATAAGAAAATCTGTACAAAATTCATTCGATGACGACATTTTAAACAACCACCTTTAAAATCTCGAACACCAGTATTTTCACTTAAATTATAGATACAAACCACCCTGTTATTTTATTGACCAGCATAAAATTTTAACAAATTTTAGCTCTTAAGAGGAGCCATAAGAAGCGTTTTACGACTCTTTAAAGAACTTTTATCCACATGCGGTAATTTTTTTATGGCATACAAGAGTATATTTTATCGATTCACTCTAAAAAAGTTTGCAATCGAAAAACTTCTTCGATTGTCTCATTTAACATTCACAACGATAAATTGTCCGTATAAGTCAATGTTTTTTTTAAGAAAGAATCATCAGTAAAACGTAAGAAGAAGAATCATCCAAACGCTTGTTTCTAAAACAAAAGCTTCACACTGAAATTGAAAGGAAACATCTAAAAATGAAATAAAAAAAAAGGTTTGTCTCTAAAAACAAACCTTTATAGAAAATTATTCAAATAACTTTCAAAATCTCACCTCTAAAAGCACTAAAAATACTTCAGAAGCACCAAAATGAATACAAAGATCTATTTAATATAATGTAAAAAAAAATCAAGAAAAAAAATTTTTATAGTTAATTCTCTCCTAAAAAATAAATCTCCATGACTTGTGTACAATTTGGCTGCTCGACAGCACCCAAGATCAACCCCTTCAACACTTCTATACTGACGCATCTTCACAAAACCCAACAAGAAAATCTTATTTAAAAAAGATCAAACGCAAACGCTTATAAAGTCCAGCGTCTCCATAAAAGACCGTTTTTGATTATCTAAAATCTTGATGCACTGTCTTTCCATTGCCCCCTCCCCACACTTCAAAGGAAGGAAATTTCTACCAGTCACTGGTCCGTCAAATCCAGCTTCTCTCGGCGGGTTTCTATTACTGACCACACATAGAAGCGAGGGGGTAGAGGCGGTTCACTTCATAGGCGCGATAGACAAAGCCCTACCTTGAAGACTTGATCACGATATCTAAAAACACTTAATGTAAAGCTTGTCATGCCATATACCATCGCTCTAAACAACGCTGTTTACGGCATAATAAGACAAAAAAAGCGGACTTTTGAACATTTCCGCTTCTTTAAACAATAAAATTACGATAAGAGATTATTTAAAAATTTCAAGACTCTGAAGAAAACCAATTTGATAACAATTCATACCTTACAGGATCATCAGCGCATTGTCCCCCACCACATTCCAGTATAGTAGAAATCAAATTTGCCGCAATTAAAAATACAAATAAGAAACTTGCTGTTTTACTCAATATTGGAAAAGGAGAAAATTCTTTAAACTTGTGTGCCAACTCACTTAAAATCATGACGAACGATACAGCAAAGATACAAAGAACAGAAATAATAAAAGCCCAAGTATAAAAATGTAATCCAAAAAACGTTGAACCATATCCCAAATCATCTGGTGTAATATGCAAAAACACCTGCCGTGCCGCAATGATACTGGTTACCATACAACCGAGGATAACCATGCCATAATGGGTATTTTTCACCTTATGGTGAATATTGAGCAAGAACCCGCATCCTGCAAGCATCAATCCAACGCGCTGCAGCAAACAAAGGGGACAAGGCAACTCAAACTTTACCAATTGATAATAAAAGGCCACCACCAAAACAACGGATAATCCGATGAGTCCTAGCGTATTCATAAATATAACGAAATGAGGGTTTTTTTGTTCAACATGTTCCATGGCTATTCTCTCAAAAAGATAGATTTAAAGTAGAAGTTGCGTGATGATTAAAAGTGAGAAGAATGACAACGAATAAAATGGCCCACAACACATAACTTATATTTTTTTTGCCATATACAGTGGTTACTGCAGTACCTAGAGCGATTAAAAACGGAAAAAACATAGCTTTTAAATCTCCTTTCTTAACATTGAGGGTTTAATCTTATTGCCGAGTATTCACCATATTACAAAATTGGGCAAAAAAGAGACAATGAATTTATTATTCACAATTCATCATTCACTTTCATTGTCATAACATTTTTATGAAGAAATGATAAAATATATAATCCCCTAAAAACACCTCTCAACCAAAGCGTTGCTTATTGGTTTCCCTTACATCAGCAACGATAGAGCATATTTTCTCCCATAAAAGAATTACCTAAACAGCAAAATAATCAACCTTTGAAATTGAGAGAGAAAGATCTCTCTTTTTTCTCAAAAGAATATACTTATTTGTAACACACTTTTGCCATAAAAATCTCTTTTTCATCATAAACAATATTTTAAATTGCACGACACATTACATAATATGGAAACAGTACTTATTTTAGCAAATAAAAAATGAGAATATTTTTTGAAAACCTTACCATCAATGGCTTTCTGGCAATGTATTTTCCCTCTTTCCTGAGGAAATGACAAAATGACAATCCGGCAACCTAACAGCTTCACGGTCCAATATTTTGAACACCGCATCTCAAAGAACAGTGCTTTATGCGTCTTAATATTCTCATTTTTCATCTCTCGTATCCTCTTTAAATTTTTATCTTTCAATCTTATTTGAAAAATAACTATTTTCTGTCATCAATTGGCTTTGCAAAAAGAATATAAAACTCTTAAAAAATGATGAGAAAGAATCGCATTGAACATTTGAGAAGGATGGAGAATGACAAAAAAATCATGTGATGTCGCGATTTTAATGGGGAGCCAATCGGATTGGCAAACGATGTGTCATAGCGCCGATATTTTGACGAATCTTGATATTTCTCATAGTTCGCATATTATTTCAGCCCACCGAACCCCTGAACGCCTTTACCAATTTGCAAAAGAAGCAAAAACGGCAGGTTTTAAAATTTTAATTGCCGGTGCAGGGGGAGCAGCCCATCTTCCTGGCATGTTAGCAGCACTCACTCCCCTTCCTGTTTTTGGCGTTCCAGTGCACTCACACTCTCTTTCGGGTCAAGATTCCTTACTTTCAATCGTGCAAATGCCAGCAGGAATACCCGTTGGCACATTAGCCATTGGTAAAGCAGGCGCAATTAATGCAGCTCTTTTAGCCGCAGCCGTTATGGCCATTTACGATCATGATCTCGCACAACGATTACAAGATTGGCGTCAACAACAAACAGCCAATGTCGCACAAACACCGGTAACAGAGGTTTAAAATGGCAGCGTTCTCCAATACTACCCCCTCATCCAACACGCCCCCCTCATCCAACACATCCCACCCATCCAACACATCCCACTCATCCAACATGTTACCTCCAAACAGCGTTATTGGTTTAATCGGTGGCGGACAATTGGCACGCATGTTAGCCATAGCGGCAGCAGAATTAGGATTTCGAACCGTTATTTTTTGCCCCGAAGCAGATTGCCCAGCGGCCCAAACAGCAAACAACCATATTATTTCCTCCTATGATAATATATCAGCCTTAAATCATTTTATTTCTCAGTGTGATGTTGTCAGCTATGAATTTGAAAATCTTTCGCTTCAAACGGTTCAATATATAGAGAAGAGAAAGCCTGTTTATCCCTCTTCGAAAGCTTTAGAGATCACGCAAGATCGACTTTTTGAGAAACAATTTTTGCATGATCAAGGAATCGGCACCGCGTCATGGCATGCTGTTGACAATTCTTCTTCTCTTCTTTCCGGTCTTGATGCATTGGGCGGGCGTGGTCTTTTAAAGACGCGTCGTTTTGGTTATGACGGAAAAAACCAGATCAAGCTTGATCACCCAGATGAACAAACCCTTGACGAAGCCTTAAGGACTTTTCAGGAACAGCCTTGTATTTTGGAAGAAATAGTTCCTTTTTTATCGGAAATTTCGGTTCTTTCGGCACGTACAAAACAAGGGGAACATATTTTTTATGATTGCCCTGAAAATCAACACAAAAATGGTATTCTTCATAAATCCTTTGTTCCATCACATATTCCACCTGAGGTGCAAAAAGCAGCACAAGAAATCAGCTTAACAGTTATGGATGCCCTCAATTATGTTGGTATTCTTTGCATTGAATTTTTTGTCTTAATGGATGGTAATCTGTTAGTGAATGAATTAGCGCCGCGTGTGCATAATTCTGGTCATTGGACACAAAAGGCGTGCATAACTTCACAATTTGAACAACATATCCGTGCTATTTGCGGACTTTCTTTGGGCAGCACCTACCGCCATAGCGATTGCCAAATGACAAATCTCCTTGGGAACAATCTCAGCAATTTAAAATATTTTCTCACACAAGAGCATACATCAATCCATTTATATGGCAAAAGCTCTTCCCATCCCCACCGCAAAATGGGGCATGTCATCCAATTAACAGGGCCTGCCAGCAAATCTAACATACACATATAAAAATGCTTTTCCACACAAGTGAAGACAGAAAAAACAACTTCTCCCTTTCCAAACCGCTTAACCTACATGAATATCTAATCCACCCTCAAAAAAGCTTCATCCCCCCATCAACAATCCAACATCTCCTCCTCTTTTCAAAAACATCCCATCGCAGCTATCTCTTCACGACTAAAAGCAATTCACCAGCCCCACTCATCTCCACCTTCCATTGCTTCATTCCCCCCCAATACTATAGGGCATAGGTCGTCCTCTTCACTTCCCCTTTAATTCCGACCGTTAGGGGATGAACTTTCCTCTTACAGCTATAGAGACCACTCTAACAATGTGTTCTCATTGCCTCTAGTCTCCGGTGTTCATTCTTTTACAAAAGTGCCAAGCGCGCACCCCGCACCACTCCTGACCTCCACGTCAAAGATATAGTTACAGTACTAAGCTCATCCATCATAGAAACCTCCTCTCTCCTCTCACAAGACGATATTACCTGTGTCGTATTTTCTAGGGCTTGAAGCGTCTCTCCTTGTTTCATTTCGCGATAAAGCTTAAAAGAGCAGATGTAAATACATCTCCACACTGAAAGAAAACCGTAAATTTATCTTACGCTCAAAAACACCAGCCATTTAAAATATCACTCACTTTAACATTTGTAATGTTTGTCACCTTCGTATGTCTATCGCCTTCTTTCTTTCCCCTATCAAGTTACATTATTCAAATCTGCCAACAATCAGGATCTTTTTAAGTAAATTCTAGCCGACATGAACACTTCATATTAAATGCCTCTTCGCCTATAGTTTAGCCATAAAACATAATTGTACTCACAAAACGAATCGTTTACACAGTGGCACGGAGAATTGTACATGTTTCATAATAATAAAAGGGAAGATATACTACAGAGGTAGCAGATCATTCGTATTATAATTATAACAAGTACAGAAATCTTCTTTTCATCTCATATCTGAGAAACTGAGTTATTCACTTTATCAAAAGACAAAACATTCAAGAAACAAACGAATATCAACATGCCAAAAACAAACCTATCAAATGCATCGTCAAAAGAACAAAATGATAGATATCCTCAATGGGATTTAGTCCTTGATATCCAAAAAGAAGTTAAGGAAACAATAAAGGCTGGTGTTGTTTCACTGGGAGAATTTATATTCATAATCTTTATAAGCGTTTGTTTATACATTTTCCTCTCAATATTAGGCCATGCGGATAAACCTCAAATGGATGCTGCAAGTTTAATCGGGCTGATATGCGGATTAATTCTGTACGGTTCGATACCAATCTCTTTGGTGCTACGGATCATAGTAAAGAAGAAACTGAAAAAAGTAATGAAACAACTAGACGAAGCGGTTGCTAATCAAAATATAATAAGGAGAGAAAAATGATTGAAGCTATAATATTAGGGCGCATTCTAGGAATCATTGTCGGTTGTGCAATAATAACATTATCCGTTTGGTTGGTTTATTCTACCATTAAATATCGAAAACTGTACCGTAAAGCGCTTACAGGACTAAACTTAGCAAATCAAAAATGTAATAAAGGAATTAATAAATAAAAAAAATCGTGAAAAACGTGGTATTAAGAATACCATAGTTCTTGTTTTCATATTTTTAGATGTATTTAATATGATTACCAGTCATTGAGGGGGCATATTGGGGGTATGAGACTTTTCGTAAGGGAGCGTTTGAAACTATAGGCATGATATTATGTGCGTATAGCAAATACAAGGAACAATTCCAACGGCTCCCTCCCTCGATTTCCCCTACTTCAAGCATTTCAGCCGGCACACGCACCTAACAGAGCTTCACGAGACACACACACAAGCCCCGCAATTTTAAGAAGAACCCCTCGCCTCTCCTCAAAGACACCCCCCTTCAACATCCCACCCCTGACAGGGCTTATTTGTTCAAAGCCGAAAAGTTGTTAGCTTGTTTACACTCTTTGTCTTTTAGTACTTCATTTTGCTTTTTACTCAATATTTTTACCTTCAAAGAAACCATTAACACACCCTAAGGAATTTGTAATATACCCTTGACAAGAATAAGACTTCTTGTTAGATTTCTCTTACTTTTTTGCAATTTTCACTTATTCATTGTGCTGATAAAGTGTTTTAATGCGTACTTTAAGAGTGCGCTTTTCTTTTTGTGATCACAGTGAAAAAGTGTATCGTGTGATATTATGATGCAAGTACGATATCGTAATGCAATGCTCATAGAGTAAGCAGTCTATTGGGGTTGTAATATTGTGTTTTCGTGTTTTAATATTGTATTATAGTATTGTGTTAAGTAAACTGTTTAAACGGTGAATATGATGAAAATTAAAAATTCGCTTAAAGCACTAAAGGAGCGCCACCGTAACAATCGTTTGGTGCGTCGTAAAGGTCGTATTTATATCCTCAATAAAACGAACCCGCGTTTTAGAGCACGTCAGGGCTAATTCTTTTAGAGCTAATGTTTTTATGCCTACCTTAATTGTAGGCATGAAAGATTTTTTCTTGAGATTTTTTGGGGTTGCAAGTCCATTGTTTGATAATGTGTAGTAATTTATCTTTTGAGGGCTTGTTTTTATGGATTTTTCTATTTTTTTAAAAGCTTTTTGTTTTTTTCAGCTGGTTTTTTTCTGTATTTTCCAGCGCATTTTTTTGCTTTCTTTTGTTGGGATTTTTTGTTTTATTTCTTCTTGTTATGGGCAAAACCCTCCTTCTCTTCCTGAAGATCGGCCTTCTCCACAATCGCTTTTACCGTTAGAAGATCTCATCCCCAATTCTCCTGCGCCTTCCTCCACGCCCTCTGATTCATCTGCGATTATTCTTGAAGATTTTGACTCAGATCAACTTTCGCCTGTTGATAGAATTAAGCAACGCAAAGAAGCAGAAATTTCACGTTTACTCAAAGAATTGAAATATTGTGCGGATGTTGCTAACGCGAAAAAGATCAGTCAACAACTTCAACATTTGTGGTCCCAATCGGGGAGTGAAACGATTGATCTTTTGATGTCATGGGCTGAAAATGCACTTAACAACGACGATTATGGACTTGCGCTTGATTATATTGATAATGTTCTTGCGCTTTTACCTACTTACGCTGAAGCTTGGACAAGACGCGCTTGGATTCACATTCAACTGAACGATTTCAAACTTGCCCTGCTTGATCTCAACCATGCTCTTGAGCTTGAGCCGCGCAATTATAGTGCCTTTTTTGAACTTGGCGTTACCATGGAAGCGACAGAGCGTCCAAAACTTGCTCTTAAAGCTTATGAAACAGCTTTAGACTATTATCCACAAATGCGGAGGATTCAAAAGCGCGTGCAAGCTCTGTTAGACGAACAATCGCCCCAAGCTCTTTAAACGGTGTCATTCACGAGCGAGACCGTATGATGCATTCAAGCTTAGACAAGACGCGCTTGAATTCACATCCCACTGAACGATTTCAAACTTGCTCTGCTTGATCTCAACCATGCTCTTGAGCTTGAGCCGCGCAATTATAGTGCCTTTTTTTGAATTTAGTTCTTTTTTGTATTTAAGACAACGTCTAAACACTTTCCCCCATATTTCGCCTACAGAATTTTTTTCTCGAAGTAGACAAATTCTTCACGCCGCCTCTTTTCATACCTTTCATCATGGATAAAACAATTTGTAAAATACGAGCCTCAAAAAATATTTTTTGAAAAAAGCTCCAAACATCGCTTAGCGCCTCTGATAAACTGTCAAAGTCTGTATTTTTATGAGCTTCAACCATCAGCAGCCCATACCGTATCGTCTCCCCCCACCCTAAAACTAAAAACAGCACTGAAATATGACCCACAAATGCGAAAGCTTCAAAGACACAACATCGATTTAACAAACCTTCTTGCATAAAATATTCCCCCTTCAAAAACCTCCCCCAAGCATTCTCCCGAAACATCAAATCAAGCATTCTCACTAAACCATGGTGCTTCACTCCTCCCACTGATGTTTTTTTCTTTTTTACCTTGAATAAGCACGCCATACATCATGCAGCCATTTCCCAAAACCACCAGCAACATTACCCTCTTGAAAAAACTTTATGAAAAACAAGAGAGGTAAGTTATTTTATCTCTAGCAGAAATTCTGAAATTGTTTTATATTAAGAGGGGTGTTCTGCGCTTCTCGACAGGAAATAACGTATTCCTGAGACCTTAGTGATCTCCAAGGGAGCTGTCCCTGATAAAGCTCGTGGGCTTTTTCATATGGCGCCCACCTATTTGTTTAGGTTCTTGGGGTCAGCTTTTTCCATCGGCTGTTGTGGATCACCTTTTTTACATAACTTTTTTGCACAAATAAAATTTTTCCCCAAAAAATTGAAGATGTCCTTTTCCAGAAGACCAATACTCTCTTTTCAAGAGATAACGGTAAGCTTTATCTACCTCCTACTTTATCTCTTCGCAACAAAGCACCGCCAAAGCGATTTATCGCATCAAGATGCTCCTTTCAACAAAAGAAGCACGCACTCTTTTTACAGTACGGCTCTGTTCTCACTACGATTTACAAAATGCCAACAAGGGATAAAATACGAGCAGATGATAAAAAAATTGACGAAGAAAATGACCTCCAATAACCCCTGCGACACAACTTTATCTCTTCGCACGCAGCACCGCCAAAGCGGTTTATCGCGTCGTGATGCTCTTTCAACGCAAGAGCGCGAACTCTTTTCACAACGTGCTTGTTGTCACGTTATTGAGTCTCTTGAAAAAAAAGGAACCGATTTTTCACGCCTCATTTTAGCAGGCTATTGGCCCATCAAATCGGAAATTGACCCGCGACCTTTACTTGATGTTATAGCGTCACGCGGTGGACGTCTAGCCTTACCGGCAGTGCTTGATTCCACCACCATGATTTTTCGTGCATTTTCACCCAGCACGACTCTCAAGCCCATGCGTTTTGGTACTTTTGGCCCAGGAGCAGACAATGCTGTTGTTTTTCCCAATATTATTATTGTTCCGCTTTCTGCGTTTGATCGTCACTGTCACCGTCTTGGCTATGGAGGAGGATATTATGATCGTGCAGTTGAATCTCTTAAAAAACAAGGACATTCAATGACATTATGGGGCATGGGTTTCTCGTGTCAGGAGGTTTGTTCCATTCCTCCAACAGAACATGATTTACAGGTGCAGAGAATTTTTACAGAAAAAGGTTTCTTAAAATGTTAAAATGTGATTAAAACGTCTATGCGTTTTTTATTTTTAGGTGACATTGTTGGCAATACAGGCTGTAAAGCTGTTTTTGAGCATCTTCCTCAACTCATTGAGAAATGGCATCTTGATTTTGTTGTGGTGAATGGTGAGAATGCCTCTGGTGGTTTTGGCCTCACACAAGAGACGTATCAAGATCTTTTGATGGCCGGAGTTGATGTTGTCACCACGGGTAATCATGCTTTTTCTCACACAGAAGCATTGCAGTATGCGCATGAGAGTGATCGTTTTTTACGTCCTGCCAATTTCTCGCAAGAGACTCCCGGAAGAGGAGTTGGTGTTTTTACAGCGAAAAATGATGCCCGTGTTCTTGTTGCGAATCTGTTGGGCAGTGTTTTTATGCCGTGCAAAGTAGAAGATCCATTTGAAACAGCGGAAGATATTCTCTTAGCCTGTTCCTTGATGGAGCAAGCCGATGCGATTATTTTTGACTTTCACGCAGAAACGACAAGCGAGAAGCAATGTTTTGGACATTTTCTTGATGGTCGTGTAAGTGTTATCGTTGGCACCCATACGCATATTCCCACTGCTGATGCACAGATTTTAGAAGGTGGAAGCGCTTATTTATCGGATGCAGGCATGTGTGGAGATTACAACTCATCACTTGGAATGGAAAAAGAAGAACCCTTATACCGTTTTCTTTACAAGAATAAGCGAGATCGTTTTGAACCGGCGTGTGGAGAAGCCACCCTTTGTGGTTTAGCGGTTGAGATTTCAGATCGTACAGGATTAGCAGAAAAGGTCTCGGCAGTACGGATTGGTCCTCATTTAAAGCCTGAAGTTCCGGATTTTTGGTAGCCTTTTTTATAACGCTCCCTTTAATAGTCGTCTTCTTTTTCTAAAGCGCCCTTTAAGGGGTGCTTTTCACGATTTTCTTTTGGAAAATCTTTTTAGCAAAATGATTTTTCACGCCTCTTGCAAAACTTTTTCCCGTTAATTGTTGAATTTTGGCGCCATATCGGGTTCATTTTTCTTCCAACCTCTCAAATTCACGATCAAGATGATAAACACGATTGACGATTGTTTCTCCCTTTGCCACCAATGCTGCAATCACAAGAGAAATAGAAGCGCGCAAATCAATCGCCATGACGGGAGTCCCTTACAAATGCTCTGTTCCATAGACAGTTGCTGTCTGCCCATCAAGCTTTATCTCTGCCCCTAAACGATTAAGTCCCTGGACATACATAAAACGATTTTCAAAAATCATCTCTGTAATCCGCGCGGTTCCTTCAGCCCGTATCATAAGCGCCATGAACGAAACTTAGACAATAATCTCAAGTCTCCTCAAAAGTTAGAGAAGCAAAACTTTACACAAAGAAAAACCATTCCGAAAAGGAAAAAACAGCCACAAAAGCCATGCCCTTGGAACTTGAAGAGCGCTCTAGAAAGTCATTCTCTGCCCCAAATTCTCCACAAAAGAAAACGCCCCATTGAAAAGAGCTCTCGAGCTAAGCATTATTCTCCCCCAAAGCGCAACCGTAAAATATGCCACTCAAAAGCAACTTCCTCTAAACAATCTCCTCCAAACTTCCCTAAATATCGACTCTCTTTAACAGATTTAAACTGTAATGCGTTGAATTTTGGCACCACAACGAGCTAATTTTTCTTCCAATCTCTCAAATCCACGATCAAGATGATAAACACGATTGACGATTGTTTCTCCCTTTGCCGCCAATGCTGCAATTACAAGAGAAACAGAAGCGCGCAAATCCGTCGCCATAACGGGAGCCCCTTGCAAATTCTCTGTTCCATAAACGGTTGCCGTCTGCCCATCAAGCTT